>CAYYCA010000130.1:0-6331 GCA_964470265.1 uncultured Fimbriimonadales bacterium
TGAATCGTGCGCAGGGCGTCCGTGTAGCGTTTGAGCGCGTGGGCGGGTTGCATCGGCAGGAGAGTATACCTTGCCTGCCCCTAAGCCGCTTCTTGGGACGCTTGGGCGAGCCACTTCTGCAGCATTTGCTGGAGCGCGTCGGCTTTGAGCGGCTTAGAAAGGTAGTCGTTCATGCCGCAGGCGAGGCACTTTTCGCGGTCGCCTTGCAGCGCGTTGGCAGTGAGCGCGATGATGGGGGTCTGCACGCCCTGCGCTCGCAGAGTTCGGGTCGCCTCGTAGCCATCCATTTCGGGCATCTGGCAATCCATATGAGCATATTTCGTGCTGGGGCGCGCCATCAGTTCCACTCTACCTTCATGCGTGAACTTGACGGCGTTGCTGAGGAAGTTGGCGACAATCTGGCGCAGGCGCACAGGGTCGCCCAGCACCCATGGGGGCGTTTGTGGGTCGAGGCGCAGCTGCAGCGTGATGCCCTTCTCAGAGGCGCGACCCTGAAACAGCTGCAGTGTCTCTTGCAGCAAGGCGGGCAGGTTTACGGGCACAGACTCAATCTCCAGCTTGCCCGCCTCGATTTTGGAGAAGTCGAGGATATCGTTGAGCAGCGCGAGCAGGTGATCGGCGCTGTTTTTGAGGGTGCGCAGCAGTTCGCGTTGCTCGGCGTTCAGGGGGGTGTCTTCCAGGAGATGCTCGTGTATCAGGGCAGTATACCGCTCAGACGCCTGAGAGTAGGTATGCCTGAGCAGTAGGAACATTCCGATGAACACGCCTACCGTGACCACAGCGCCTGCTACGACAGGATAGCCCCAGACTGATAACTTGTGCTTCATACGACCGTAGGATATTATGGAGCGCGAATGCTGAATCTTTACACTGTCTGAAGCGGGCTATTGTTGCAATCCGCGCCTCAAATAGGCTATAATAGAATAAAATCCAGACCGTACTCCAGAGCGCGTCGCGACGGGACGCCGCGACCGCTGTACTTTCTCTTGCCCCTGATGCGCTTACCTTCTCGTGTTTTGCGATCAATCTACTTTCACAGGAGGTCAGCATTGATACCGGTGGGCTTGTTCTCAATTAGGCAGGCGGAAGAAGCCGACCTGGAGCGGATTGTGCAGCTGGACCAGCTATTCGGCAGCGTGGCGCTCACGCGCGACTACTTTGAGGCGTGGCTACGCCACCATCCGCAGGGGTTTCTGGTCGCCGAGTATGACGGACGCATCTACGGCTACAGCATGGTCATCTATCTCCATGCGCATCAGATTCACGAGAACTGGTATCTGGACACAGGCGGCGGCACATGCAGCACGCACTCGCCGCTGGGCGAATATCTCTACGCCGTGAGCATCGCCTCGCAGAAGCAGGAGGCGGCGCGCGCGTTGTTCATCGCCAGCCGCCGCTGCTTCATCCGTTCGCATGTGTACCAGACCGTCATCTTCGGCAGGCTCCCCCGATTTCGCAAATGGGTCGAGTCGCAGGGGTATTCGCCCGACGCGCTGACGCCCGAGCTGAAGCGCCGACTGCTCAATCTCTATGTGAACACCTTGCACGATCCCTATCAGGTGTTCTATGAGGGGCTGAGCTTCATGCCAGAGTACGGTGTGGTGGACTATCTGGAGGGCGACTCGGACTCGCTGAACTGTGCGCTGAAACTGGTCTGGCGCAACCCGTATTATCAGCCCTTGTATCGCGACCGCGCCGTGGTGGAGACGGCGTCGCAGCCTGCGCTGGCAGCCGTTGCAGCGCGTGGATAGGCGTCTCGCGACCGCTCGGCGTCGAGCGGTACACTTATAGGGATGAGCAAGCCTATCCGTGTGGTTGCGGTGTGCGGCACGCGCCCCGACGCCATCAAGATGGCGCCTGTGGTTCACGCCCTGCGCCAGTGCGAGGCGTTCGAAACGCGCCTGATTGCGACGGGGCAGCATCGGGAGATGCTCGATCAGGTGCTCCGCCTGTTCAGGCTGACCCCCGACGCCGACCTGAATATTATGACGGCGCATCAGACGCTCGTCGAGATCACGGTACGCGCCTTAGAGGGGTTGGATCGGCTGCTGCGCGAGTCGCCAGCAGATGTCGTGCTGGCGCAGGGCGACACGACGACCACCTTCGTCGCCGCGCTCGCCGCGTTCTATCACAAAATCCCGTTCGGGCATGTGGAGGCGGGGCTGCGCACCTACGACAAGTATCAGCCGTTCCCAGAGGAGATGAACCGTCGGCTGACCGCGCCGATTGCTGAGTTCCACTTCGCGCCGACGGAGACCGCGCGTCAGAACCTGCTGCAGGAGCATATCCCCGCCGAGCGCGTCTGGGTTACGGGCAACACGGGCATCGACGCCGTGCTGTGGGTCGCGAGCCAGCCTTATGCACCCGACGACCCCGCCCTGCAGCGCGCCCTGAACCACACGGGCAGGCTGATCCTGCTCACGGCGCACCGCCGCGAGAACTGGGGCGAGCCGATGGCGCGTATCGCCCGCGCCGCCCGCGCGCTGTTGGAGCGATTCGAGGACACGCTGCTGCTGTTGCCGATGCACCGCAACCCGCGGGTGCGTGAAACGCTCATGGCGATTCTGGGCGACCATCCCCGCGCCCTGCTGACCGAGCCGCTCGACTATGCGCCGTTTGTGCATGCGATGCGCCGCGCCGATATAATCCTGACCGATTCGGGCGGCGTGCAGGAGGAAGCCCCCGCATTTGGCAAGCCGATTCTGGTGTTGCGTGAGACGACGGAGCGTCCTGAAGGCGTGGCGGCGGGCGCGGCGATGCTCGTGGGCACAGACACAGAGCGCATCCTCGCGGAAGCGACGCGCCTGCTGACCGACCCAGCCGCCTACGCGCAGATGGCGCGCGCGGTCAACCCCTACGGCGACGGACGCGCCGCCGAACGCATCCGCGATGTGCTGTTGCAGGAATTAGGCGACAGAGAAAATATTAATAAACTGTAGCACGGTAGGGGAGCATGTCTGCTGGGACCATCGCGCTGAAAGTGGTTGCAGCTGCTGCCGCCTACGCCGTTGCGGTGTGGGTGAGCCTGCAGTTTGCGTACCTGCCCGACAAGAGCAGTCTGGTCTGGCTGGCGGCGGGCGTTGCGCTGGGGCTGACCTACTGGTGGGGTTATCGTGTGGGGCTGCTCGGCGCGGGACTGGGCATCGCAAGCGCGGTCTACTCGGTGTGGGGGAAGTGGGACCTTGCCCTGCTGAGCGCGATTCCCGTGATGATGCAGGCGGGCGCGGCTGTCTGGCTCCTGCGCGAGGCGCGTATCGACCCACGACTCGCCCACTGGCGCGATGTGGTCAAGTTTCTCAGCGTGTGCGCCCTCGCCGCCGTCATCTCGCCGGTGCTGAACACCTTGCTGCGGGTCGAGTATGGGATTGTCAACCCGCAAACCTGGCAGCTTTCCGTCCTGCACCGCTGGATGGGCGACACGATGGGACATCTGGTGGTGGGGGGCTTCCTGCTGGTCTGGTGGGACAACTGGCGCATGCGCAAGCGCGATTACACTGCGCTGCTGGGGCTGGCGCTGCTGTGCCTCGTTTCGGTCTGGCTCGCTTTTTACTTGCAGCGAGTCGCCGTGCTGCCCGCCCCCGCGATGGCGGTGCTGCTGCCCGTGTTCGTCGTCGCGGCGTTTACCTACCAGCAGCGCGGGGTCACCCTCATCACCTTCGTCGCCGTCATCATGCTGGCAATTCAGATCGCGCAGTGGAAAGCGGCGCAGCCCATCGAACTGCGCGAATTCGTGTTCGGCTGGATGTTCATTTTCCTCGTTTTCGGGACACTGATGGTGATTTCGGGACCGATTACCCAGCAACGCGAATACACGCGCCAGATGGAGCAATCGCGCAAGGAGCTGGAGCGCGCGTTGCAACAGACGCGCGATATTCTCGAAAACGCGCCCACTGTCGCGATGCAGATATATGACGAACACGGGCGCATTCTGTTTTGGAATCGCGCCTCGGAGGAGTTTTACGGCTTCACCAAAGAGCAGGCGGAAGGCAAAACGCTGGATGCGCTGATTTTCACCCCTGAAGAGCAAGCGGAATATTTGCAAATGTTGCGAGAGGTGGCGCGTACAGGCAAGCCCGCGCCGCTCCAAGAATGGCGTATCCGCACGGCAGACGGTAAAGAGCGCGTCATCCTCTCCTCGCTGTTCCCCATTCGCTACGGCGATGAGACGCGCTTCATCTGCGCCGATATCGACATCACGGAGCGCAAAGCGCTGGAGCAACGCCTCGCCTACGCCGAGAAGATGGAGAGCATCGGGCGTCTGGCAGGCGGCGTCGCCCACGACTTCAACAACCTGCTCACCGCGATTATCGGCTTTGCGGAACTGGCGCAGGAACGCCTGCCCGAAGACCACCCCGTGCAGAGCGACCTGCGGCGCATCGTGGAAGCCAGTGAACGCGCCGCGAAACTGGTGCGCCAGCTGCTCGGCTTCGCCCGCAAACAGCTTACCCAACCGCAGCCCACGCAGATTAATCAGGTCATCCGTGACCTGATGCCGTTGCTGGAGCGCACCCTCGGCGAAATGATTCAAATCCGCCTCCGCCTGACCGACGCCGATACGACCGTGCTGATTGACCCTTCGCAGTTGGAGCAGATTGTGATGAACCTCGCCATCAACGCCCGCGACGCGATGCTGGGCAAAGGCGGCGGTGTCCTTACCCTCGAAACTCAGCGCCGACGCTACAGCGCGGAAGAACTGCAAGCCGAACTGGAGACCGAGTCGCTCGCGCCGGGCGAGTATGTGTGCCTGAGCGTGCAGGACACAGGCATGGGCATCCCGGAGGAGGCGCGTCCGCACCTTTTCGAGCCGTTCTTCAGCACGAAGGGGCTGGGCAACACCGGGCTGGGGCTGGCGACCGTCTACGGCATCGTGCGGCAGAACCGTGGGTTGATCACCTTCGAGAGCGAAGTGGGCGTCGGCACGACCTTTCGCGTCTGTCTGCCCGTGTGGGAGGGGTGAAAGGGAATTTCGCCCCGAACGCGAACCTTTACCCTATGACCCGCGAACAGGCGCAAGCGCGAATCGCCGAACTGCGCAGGCTGGTGGAGTATCACAACTATCGCTACTATGTGTTAGACCAGCCCGAAATCTCGGATGAAGAGTACGACGCGCTGTTCCGCGAGCTGCAGCAGCTGGAGGCGCAGTTTCCCGAACTCATCACGCCCGATTCGCCCACGCAGCGCGTCGGCGCGCCCCCGCTCAGTGCGTTCCCCGAGCACCAGCACCGCGAGGTGATGCTCAGCCTCGATAACGCCTTCAGCGAGGAGGAGCTGCTGGCGTTTGATCAGCGCGTGAAACGCTTCTTAGACCTACCGCCAGAGACCGAGATCGAATACACCTGCGAGCTGAAAATCGACGGGTTGGCGGTCTCGCTGACCTACGAGGACGGCGTGCTGGTTGTAGGCGCGACGCGCGGCGACGGCGTGCGCGGCGAGAATGTGACGCCCAACCTCCGCACCGTGCGCCAGATTCCCCTGCGCCTGCAGAGCGGGAATAGCCTGTTCGACGCGCCCCCGCGCCTGGTGGAAGTGCGCGGCGAGGTCTATTTGAGCTATCAGGAGTTCGAGCGGATTAATCACGAGCGGGCGCAGGCGGGCGAGCCGCTGTTCGCGAACCCGCGCAACGCCGCCGCAGGCAGCCTGCGCCAGCTCGACTCGCGCATCACCGCCCGACGACGCCTCAAATTCTGGGCGTACGGCGTCGGCTACTGCGAAGGCGCGGAGTTCCCCACGCAGTGGGACACGCTGCAACAGCTCAAACAGTGGGGCTTCCCCGTGAACCCGAACACGCGCCTCGTGAAGAACATTCAGGGCGCGCTGGACTTCTGTCGTGAGTGGAGCCGCCGCCGCGCGGAACTGGACTACGCGACCGACGGAGTCGTAATCAAGGTGAACCGCATCGACCTGCAGCGTCGGCTCGGCGCCACCACCCGCGCCCCCCGCTGGGCTGTCGCCTATAAATACCCCGCCGAGCAGGCGACCACCACTCTGCTGGAGGTGCGCTGGCAGGTCGGGCGCACGGGCGTGCTGACCCCTGTGGCGGTGATGGAGCCTGTGCCGGTCGCAGGGGTCACCGTCTCCCGCGCTACGCTGCACAACATCGACTACATCCGCGAGAAGGACATCCGCATCGGCGACCGCATCGTGATTCAGCGCGCGGGCGAGGTGATTCCCGAAGTGCTGTATGTCGTGACCGACGCGCGCGACGGCGACGAGATCCCCATCGAGCCGCCGACGCAGTGCCCCGCCTGCGGCGCGCAGGTGGAACGCGCCGAGGACGAAGCCGCCCTGCGCTGCATCAACCTTGCCTGCCCCGCGCAGATTGTGGAGCGCA
>CAYYCA010000131.1:0-6329 GCA_964470265.1 uncultured Fimbriimonadales bacterium
AGCCCGCGTGGATACACAAAGCATATGTCCACGCAATCCACTCGGTGGGCGTCTTTGCCATCACAAGCCTCCCCAAGCGATATGCACAGTTACCACAGCAGGATTTCCAACACAACACGAGAAAAGTGGACTTATGCGTAAACGCCGTCCGCGTCGAGGGTTTGACGAGGCGTGGAAGTACGCCGTACGCGTGTTCTTCCCCGAATGCCTGCAACTACTGTTCCTCGAAGTCTACGCCCAAATCGACTGGACACGCCCTGTGGAGTTCCAAGACGCCAACCTCTACCGCCTTGCTCCCGGCGTGCGCGGCAAACGCCGCCAAACCGCCGATGTGGTGGCAAAGGTTTACTTCAGAGACGGCGTCGAGCGTCTCGTTCTGATTCACATCGAAATCCAGGCGCAACCCGACGCGCGATTCGCCCTGCGGATGTTCGTCTATCACTACCACATTTTTGACGCCTACGACTATCCCGAAGTAGTCAGTCTCGCGATACTGGCAGACAGCGACCCAAACTGGCGTCCGAACTCATTTGAGTATCAGAATGTGGGCAGTCGCCTGCGGTTCGAGTTCTCGACGGTGAAGTTGCTGGATTTTGACGAGGCTGCGCTGGAGCAGTCGGAGAACCCGTTTGCGCTGGTGGTGTTGGCGCACTTGCGAGCGTTGAAGACGCGAGGCAAGCCGAACTTGCTGCTGAGCGAGAAGATAGCGTTGATTAGCAAACTCAAGGAGAGAGGGTATACTGCAGAGCAGGTTATTCACTTGTACAAGGTGGTGGACTTTATGATGACGCTGTCGCAGGAGATGGAGCAGTTGGTGAAGCAGGTGGTGCGCAAGTTTGAGGAGGAGTCGGAGTGGCCGTTGACGAGCCTTGAGGAGTTGGCGATTGAGGAGGGCGCGCAGAAAGGCATCGAGCAGGGCTTGCAACAGGGCTTGCAACAGGGCTTGCAACAGGGCTTACAACAGGGCTTTGTAGAGATGACTCTTAAGGTACTACTCCGTCGCTTCGGTGAGGCTGCGCTTGCTCTGGAGCCTCGGCTCAAGCAGGTTCAGTCGGTAGAGCGGCTGCGCGAGTTGAGCGACCTTGCGCTGGATGCAGGCACGTTGGAAGAGTTCACCCAAGCCCTTGAATCTGCGCTTTCGGAGTCGTAGCGGGTACACTATGCCACTATGCAAGCAGCGTATGTGGTAGCCGCAGTTCGGACAGCGATAGGCAAAGCGCCGCGCGGGAGCCTGCGCAACACGCGCCCGGACGACCTCGCGGCGTTCGCGATTCAAGGCGCGCTGGGGCGCGTGCCACAGTTAGACCCGAAACAGATTGAGGATGTGGTGCTGGGCTGCGCCGTGCCCGAAGCCGAGCAAGGCATGAATGTCGCCCGTATCGCGGTGCTGCGTGCGGGGCTGCCCGTTGATGTGCCCGCCGCCACTGTGAACCGCATGTGCGCGTCGGGGCTGGAGGCCATCGCCATCATCGCGCAGCGCATTCAGACGGGGCAAATCGATGTGGGCATCGCGGGTGGCACGGAGAGCATGTCGATGGTGCCGATGGAAGGGCATGTGTTCCGCCCGAACCCGTACCTGACGCAACACTACCCCGACGCTTACCTGGGCATGGGCATGACCACCGAGAACCTCGTGCAACACTACGGCATCACGCGCGAGGAAGCCGACGAGTTCTCGCTGCAGAGCCACCAAAAAGCCCTGCAGGCGCAAGCAAGCGGCGCGTTCGAAGGCGAGATTATTCCCGTGGAAGTGCATGAGAAAATCGTGAAGGGTGGAACCGTCCACGAGAATCGCTTCACCTTTGACCGCGACGAGGGTCCCCGCGCCGACACGAGCATGGAGGCGTTAGCGAAGCTGAAGCCCGTCTTCAAAGCCGACGGCACGGTGACGGCGGGCAACGCCTCGCAGCGCAGCGACGGCGCAGCAGCGGTTGTGCTGATGAGCGAGCGGATGGTGAACAAACTCGGCGTGCAGCCGATTGCGCGGTTTGTAGGCTACGCGCTCGCGGGCGTGCCGCCGGAGACGATGGGCATCGGACCCGCCTACGCCATCCCCAAACTGCTACAAAAGCACGGCAAGCAGATTGAGGATATTGACCTGTTTGAGATCAACGAGGCGTTCGCGGCGCAGGTGCTGTCGGTGCTGCGCGAGTTGCCCATCCCGCGCGAGCGGCTGAATGTGAACGGCGGCGCGGTGGCGCTGGGGCATCCGCTGGGCGCAACGGGTTCGCGCATGACCGCCACTTTGCTAAACGCGTTGCGCAAGCGCGGCGGCAAGTGGGGCGTCGTGAGCATGTGCGTCGGCGGCGGCATGGGCGCAGCAGGGCTGTACGAGATGGTGTAACGCCTTTCGAGAGTCTAAGGCTCGTGCGGCGACATCACGCCCCCTGCTACCCCCTGCAGGGGGCGTCGTCTTTCGGGTGATAATAAGTCCCTCAAAGATTAAATCGTCACTATTCCACACTGCTTCGCCCCCTCCTTTCGGTTCCCCCCGCTGCGCGAGAGGAACCGAAAAGCGGCTCGGTTCCCCCTACGCAGTAGGGGGAACCTGAAGGAGGGGGTTCACTCAGTCCCGCACGACAGTTTGGAGACGATTTCACCTTTGAGGAACTTATTACCACGCCTGAAACCCCGATTGGCATAACACTGACAGCGACTTCAAGTTGTGCGTTCGTCGGGGGGACGCCGAAGCTACGAAGGGCAAGCGTAGCGTCGGCGTCCCCGCCGACGCACATAAGCCTTTCTGCCTGCGAAGCAGACGATGGTGGGGACGCCGATGTACCAAAAGTACCCTCGATTCGCAGTCGACATTCTCGATGTGCTGCCGAGCGCAATAGCAGGAAATCGTTCACGAACCGTGTATCATTAAAAGCGATGCGCAGCGGGGCGGGGCTGCTCTGCAGAAGGCGCACATCAGCCGATAATTAGCACGGCATGGCGCACTCTCAGCGCAGAAGCCTGACGCTGACGCGGCGCAGGATGGCGAACGGCGGCGCGCGCGACGACGCGACCTACGCGCCCAGAGCAAGGAGGTGCGAAGTGACGAATACTTTGGCGAAACCCGGCTCGCCCGCGCGCGGACTGCTCATGGTGCTCTCAGGTCCGGCAGGCGTGGGCAAGGATACACTCATCGAACAGTGGCAGCTGGTCGCGCCCAATGTGCGCCGACTGGTAACCTATACCACGCGCCCGCAAGCCATGAACGAACGCCACGGGCTGGACTACTACTTCGTGACGGAGGAGGAGTTCCACGCGCTGCGCGAGGAGGGCGCGTTTCTGGAGTACGCGGAGGTGCATGGCAACTGGTACGGCACGCCACGCCGCGAGATGGAAGCCCTGCGCGACGCGGGACGCGATGTCGTGCTGCGCATCGATGTGCAGGGCGCGATGCAGGTGCGCGCCCAGTACCCCGAAGCGATTCTGATTTTCATCGCGCCGCCCTCGTTGCAGGAGCTGGAGCAACGCCTGCGCCGACGCGGACGCGACGACGAGGAAGCCATCCAGCTGCGCCTGATGAACGCCCGCGAGGAGATGGAATATATCCCTCGATACGACTACCTGATTATCAACGACGATTTGAACCGCGCGCTGGAGACGCTGCGGTGTATCCTGATTGCGGAGCGTCATCGCGTGCGGAACCTGATGGTTCAACCCTTGCAGGAGGCTGAGAGCGCGTAGATGCCCCAGAGCCGTTCGTTATCCAGTCGGAGCGCGACGCGCGAGTCTGCCTATGTGACGCACCGCATCGGCAGGCTCGTCGAAACCGTCCGCGCGACGCCAATTTATGCGCAACCCCATCTACGCAGCGCGGTGCTGTATCCACAGGTTCCCGCGCGATTCTATCTGATGATGACACAGCAGCGGGGCGACTGGTTTGGCGTGTTGATGAGCAACGGCGCCATCGGCTGGGTTCCCAAGAGCGCGGTCAAGCTCACGCCGTATGATGTGGTCTACACCCTGCCGCGCGGAGCGGATCCGAACCATGTCACGCGTCTGGCGATGCGCTTTCTGGGCGTGCGCTATCGCTGGGGCGGCAACGACCCGCGCACGGGGCTGGACTGCTCCGGCTTCGTAAAGATGATTTATGAGCAGATGGGAATCCGCCTGCCCCGCCGCGCCCGCGACCAGGCAAAAGTGGGCATGCCCATCACCCGCTACGAAGACCTGCGCCCAGGCGACCGCCTCTACTTCGCTGTGAAAGGGAAAGAGATTGACCACACGGGCATCTACATCGGCGACGGCTACTTCATTCACAGCGCGCGCTCGCGCGGCGGCGTGGACATCGACCACCTGAGCCACCCCACCTATCGACGAAGCCTTGTGGCGGCGCGGCGGTAGCCTACTGAGGCGAGAGACAGGCGTCATTCGATGCGGAGACAACGTCCGCGATTCGTATTTGGGTAGAATCAGGCTATGCCAACGGTGGTTATCGAGGGGCTATGGGAAGAGATTATAGCGCGGCAGGATTTGCTGAGGGGCAAGCGTGTGCGCGTAGAGGTGCTGGAAGAGTTGTCTACAGAAGCTGAGCCTCCGCAAACCCACCCGCTTGAGCAGATTATCGGTATCGCACAAGGTGGTCCATCTGACCTAAGCGCACGCCATGATGAGTATCTGTACCAGAAGCGATAAACCGCCCCTTATTCGTGGACAGTAGCGCGTGGATTGCACTTACCAGCGCGGATGACCATGCCCACGCGCAAGCGCAAGCGTTCTTTGCGCAGGAGATTCAAGCGCGTCGAAGACAGTTGTTGACCACTAACTTTGTGCTAAGCGAGACGCTAACGCTTCTGCGCTACCGATTTGGACTTTCTGTGGCGGAGACGCTTTGGAAATCTGTTCAGCAGTCGCAGGCGGTAGGGCTGCTGGAGGTGCGCCACTTGACAGAGGATATCTGGGTGGAATCGCTTGATATCTTTTTCAAGTATCGTGACCAGGACTGCTCACTGGTGGACTGTACCAGTTTCGCACTGATACGCAGTGAGGGGATTGATACGGCTTTTGCGTTCGACCACCACTTCTGGGTCATGGGATTTGTGGTGGAGCCTACAGGCAGGTGACCTTTTCAAATCCCGAGTCGGTATAATTTACACATGCCCCTCTTTCGCTATGTTGCGCAGACGCCTGAGGGACGCGAGGTGCGGGGCACGGTACAGGCAAGCACGCGCCTCGAGGCGACCGACGCCGTGCGCAAGCAGGGCTACTGGCTGCTCGAACTCTATGCCGAGCCAGAGCCGACGACGCCCGTACGCGCCGCCCATCAAGGCGTGTGGCAACCGCTGTTCGGCGGCATCCCGCTGAAGACGCTCGCGGTGTTCTTCCGTCAGTTTGCTGCGATGCTGGCGGCGGGCGTGCCGATTTATCAGGCGCTGGAGACGCTGGGCAACCAGCGTGGGGGCAACGCCCGTCTGCGCCGCGCCCTCAACGACATCCGCAACTCGATCCTCGCGGGCGAGCGCCTCGCCGACGCCTTCGACAGACATCCCGCCATTTTCTCGCCTATCATCCGCGCCATGATCCGCGTGGGCGAGACGGGCGGCGCGCTGGAAACCATCCTGCGCCAGATTGCAACCTATCTGGAGAACGAACTTGAACTGCGCCGCCTGATTAGTCGCGTCACTTTCTACCCCAAGCTGGTGCTGTTTTTCGCCATCCTGATACCGGGGCTGATTCCTGCACTGATTACGATGGTGGGTGCGCCGGGCGGCGCGCCCGTAGGCGAGACGCTCGCAGGCATCGCATGGACTTATGCAAAGATTTTGCTGGCGGTTTTCGTTGTCTGGGCGGCGTTTCGGCTGGCGATGCAGGCGCAGGGCTTTCGATATGCGTGGGGGCTGTTCACGGTCAGCCTGCCGTGGATTGGCTTCACGGTACGGCAGCTCGCGCTGGCGCGGTTCGCCCGTGCGCTCAGCGCACTCTACGGCGCGGGGCTGCCCCTCTCACAGGCAATCCGCTATGCCGCCGACGCGACGGGCAACGAGTACCTGCGTAGCCGTATCCAGCCCGCAGGCTCTAAACTCGAAGCGGGCTACAGCATTACCGACACCTTCGCCAGCACAGGCGTCTTCCCCCCGATGGTGATGGATATGGTCGCCACAGGCGAAAACACGGGCGAACTCGGCTTTATGATGGACAAGGTCGCCGAATATTATGAGGAGGAGGGCAAGCTACGCTCCCATCAGGCAGGGCACATTCTGGGCGTGGCGGTCTATCTCGGCGTGGCGATTTATGTGGCGATTATTCTCATTCAGTTCTACGCGGGCTACTTCAGCACGATTTTCGGTGCAGCGGGCAATCCGTAGCACGGGCGTCCCGCCCGTGCCGTGCGCGAA
>CAYYCA010000132.1:0-6329 GCA_964470265.1 uncultured Fimbriimonadales bacterium
TGGGGCTACTGGCGACGCTGCAAGCGACCGACGCACGCCTGCTTTGGGCGCGGTTCTGGCAGCCGCTGCTCGGCTCCGTACTGCTGCTGTCGTTGTGGGGTATCAGCTTGTATGTGTACGCCGCGGAGCGCGTGCAGACGCCCCTGCAGGCGCAGGCGGTCGCGCTCAATAGCCTCTGGCTCGGCTGGACGCTCTACGCCTTCTTTCTGCACGAGCTGGCGTTTTTCGCGCTCCGACGGGGCGAGTCGGTGCAGAGCGCGGCGCAGCCCACGCAACGGGGCGCGCTCTGGCTTGCTGCGCTCTGGCTGAGCATGGGCGCGCTGGCTCCTCTAATCGTCCGTTCAGCGTCGGGAACATCAATAGAGCCTGCACGCTGGGGTATGGTACTGCTCGCGTTGGGCGGATGGTGCGCTTGGGCGGGCAGCCTGTGCTACAGCGCGATGCCCTTGCAGAATGACGCCCTCAACCGCTATATACTGCCTGCTATGCGACATGTCACAATTGGTACGGCGCTGGTAGGAGGGCTGGTCTGGGGCGTTTTAGCCGCTCAGTGGCTTTCAGGAGTGATCCCAATCCCGTGGCTGTCCCCTGCCGTCCACGGGCTACTCCACCTTGCGCCGACCTACTGGGTGTTCCTGCCTGACGCGCCGCTATGGGTGTACGGGGTCTACGCGCTCTACAATAGTATGTTAGCGGTTTTCACAGTGCGCAGTCGCATTCGGCAAGCGCACGCGACTGCATAAGGCGGCAAACTATAGGCTAAACGAAGTGCCACACCCGCACTGCCGCTTCGCTTTGGGGATATCGAAGTGAAAGCCCCCGCCAATCAGCTGCCCCGTGTAGTCGATGGTGGTTCCCTCCAGAATCTGCGCGCTCTTGGGGTCGATGACCACCCGCACGCCGTCGAACTCAGCGACGAGGTCGTTCGGGCGCGGCGCGTCCACAGGCATCATCACATGCTCGAAGCCCGAACAGCCGCCTGCCCGCACGCCCACGCGCAGGTAAGTGTCCGTTTTACCCTGCTTCGCCAGAATCTGCTTGATTCGAGTAATCGCACGCTCAGTCAGTCGAATCGGGAACTGGGTCGTTGCGCTCATCGCTGAAATTATACCCTCTCACTTCCCGCACGAAACGCCGGGCGGCAAGCCGTTGAACAGCCGATCGTAGGCGGCAAGCAGCACCTGTTCGCTGCGCTCCCAGCTCAGGCAGTCGAGAAACCGCTGCCGCCCGTACTGGCTCATGAAGCGACGCCGCTCTTCATCGTGCAGTAGTTCGAGAATCGTGTCGCCGAACGATTCGGGGCGGTCGTCGGGCGGCGAAATCAACGCCTCCTGCGCCGACCATTTGTTCTCGATACTCTGCGTGGCCACGATGGGTATCCCTACCGCCATGAACTCGATAATCTTGTTCATGGTGGAGCGGGCGGTGTAGGTGTTGTCGGGGTCGCTCGCGACGCCGACATCCGCCGTACAGAGGTAGCGCAGCAGCAGTTCGCGCTCGCGCACAAAGCCTGTGAAAGTGATGTAATCCTGCAGATTGAGATCCTGCGCGAGCTGTTTGACCTCCTCCAGGCAGTCGCCAGAGCCGACGGCGATGAAATGCACATCGGTATAGCCGCGCGTGTGGACGATATGATGCGCCGCTTTGACGAAAATGTCCGTGCCATCCTGTGGTCCCATAATGCCCAGATAGCACACGAGGTGTTTTTTGCCCTTCTTAATCGCAGGGTCAGGCTCTACAGGGATAAATTCTGACGCGCGCGGTCCGCTGCGCACGATTACAATCTTTTCGGGGTCGGCTTTGCCCCGCTCCAGCGCGTTCTGGCGATACGATTCGTTCATCTCGATAATCATATCCGCCAGCTGATACGACCATCGTTCGAACAGCACCTGCAGATGGTAGAACAGCCCGCGCTTTTTGAAGCGCACCTCGTAGAGTTCGGGACACAGGTCGCGATGCTCATAGACGAACTTCTTGCCGCGCGCTTTGTAGTAAAGCCCGATTGACCAGAAGATGTCGAGCGGGTTGCCGACATGGAACACATCGAAGCCCTGCTCGCGTTCGACGCGCTTGCTCAGCCGAAAAGTGTGCCACAGACAGTAGAGCGCTTCCTTGATGAAGTTGCCGACGCTGTGAGTGGGGGGCAGCATCGGGTAGCGGTAGAGGTGGACGCCCTCCAGGCAGCAGTATTCGGGGTCTTCGGGCGGGCGGGGCGAAATGACCGACACATGATAGCCCGCGCGGCGCAGCGAGGTTGCCACCTGCCACATGCGGCGGTCGTGCGGCACGGGCAGGTTCTCTAGCACCAGCAGCACCTTCCTCGGTCGTTCCTCGAGCGCGTCGACGCGCTCCGTTTCGTGCGCTTTCAACATACTAACTCCTGCGCGATAGGGTGGGGCGTCGGCGTTAGCCCCATCTTTTGGCACACCTGTTCCGCGTGCGCCCTGATCGAGTACCGCTCCGCTGTGCGACGCGCTTCGAAGCTCAGCCGCGCGCGATTCCGATAGGCTCGCTCGATCAGTTCCGCCAGCCGATCGGGGTCGCGCTCAGTCAGCACATAGCCGTTCTCGTCGTCTCTGACCACGGCAGGCATGCCGCCGACATTCGTCACGACGGCGGGGACGCCGCACGCCATCGCCTCCAGCAACGCCGTGGGCAGCCCTTCCCACAGCGAGGTCATTACGAACACATCCGCCCGATGATAATACGGCAAAATCGCCTCGCGCGGCAGCAAGCCCGTCATCACTACGGAGTCCGAGACTCGGTTCCGCTCAATCGCGTTGCGCACTTCCGCCTCTACGGGGTTGAAATCGTGTGAGCCGCCCACCAGGGTCAGAATCGCGTTGGGGTAGCGTTCGCGGAACCGCGCGAAGCCCGCAATCAGCAAATCCAACCCTTTGGAAGCGTCGAGCCTGCCCACGAACAGAATCTGGGGCGCGCCGACCTCGCGCTCGGCAGGGGGCATGTATTCGTCGATCTCGATGCCCAGCGGCGTGTAGTGGATTTTCTCCGCATGCTGCGGAAACTTGTTCACATAATACTCATAATCCGCGGGGCTAATGGTGAACACGCCCTGCGCTCGGGCAATCACGCGCGCCTCCATCCGCAGGAACCATGCGCGAAACGCCCGCCAGCGGAACAGCGGATGCGAAGTCCACCGCTCGAAAAACGCCGACTGACCATGCGTGTTAAAATAGAGCGGGACATCGTCGTGCATAAACGCCAACCCATGCTCGGCGCGCTGGATGTAAATCGCCGCGCCCATCCGCAGGAACTCCGCTTTCTGGCGTTTCAGCGCGTTCAGGAACTTGAAGTTGAGCGGGATTTTCGAGCGACGCTGCTTCTCGTCGTCCACAAACAGCAGCGGCAGGAACGGACGCTCTACCTCCTTGATTTTCACGGTCGTCCACTGGCGCAGGGGGAGGTCGGGATTGGTCGTAATCCCGACGCAGTAGAGTTCGACGGGGGCGTAGCGGCTGAAGTTTTTCGTATACTCCAGCACGCCACCCATCGGATACTCAGCAAAGTCCCCGGCGTATGCCACAATCAGTTTACGCATTTTTCGCTCATTTGCCAGCGGATTTTCCGCGCCTGCACGGTTGCATCATCAGGTTATCATAGAACTCAATCAGCTTCTGTCGGCTGTGTTCCCAGCTCAGGCACTCTAAGAATCGCTTGCGCCCGAACTCGCCCATCTGGGCGCGTTTTTCAGGGTTGTTCAACAGGTCGATAATCGCCTGCGCGAAGGCTTTCTCGTCGTTATTGGGGATGTAGACCGCCGCGTCCTGCGCCGAAAAGCGCGACTCCTTGAGGTCAAACGACACAATCGGCAGCCCTACCGCCATATACTCAATCACTTTATTCATCGTGGACACATCGTTCAGCGGGTTCAGCGGGTCGGGCGCGAGCGCGATATCGGCGGTGCTGAAGTAGCGCAACAGGTCAGCGTCAGGAATGCGCCCGGTGAACTCCACGAACTCGGTCAGGTTCAGGTCTTTGGACAGTTGCACGAGGTCGGGGTACATGTCGCCGCCGCCAATTAGCGCGAAGTGGCAGTCGTGATAGCCAAAAGTGTGGACAACATGGTGAATCGCACGCAGCAGGTAATCCACACCGTCCTGTGCGCCCATCACGCCGAGATAGACGCCCAGATATTTGCGTCCGCGCTTCAGGCTGGGGTCAGGCGCCACGCGCTGGAACCGGCTGGCTAAGGGACCGCTACGCACGACGGTAATCTTGTCGGGTGGGACGCCGCCGCGCTCCATCGCCACGCGCCGGTACGACTCGTTCGTAGCAATCACGGCGTCGGCGGTGCGATAGGTCTGCTTCTCCAGCCACAGCAGCCCTTTGTAGAAAAAACCACGCCGATTGAAGCGCGATTCATACAGTTCTGGACACAAATCATGCTGATCGAACACGAACTTGACGCCCTTGCGCTTGTAAAAGCGCCCAATCAGCCAGAAGGTGTCGGGCGGGTTGCAGGTTTGAATCACATCAAAGCCGCGCTCCTTCCACACGCGCCGAGCGAGCCGCCAGGTCTGCAGCCAGCAGTAGGTGAACTCATACAGAAAGCTCACGACGCTCTTGGTGGGCGGGGGCAGCGGGTAGCGATACAGATGCACGCCCTCCAGCTCCATGTATTCTGGCTCGTCGTGGGGTCGCGGTGAGATGACGGAGACCTCATAGCCCGCTTCGGTGAGCGCGAGCGCTTCCTGCCACACGCGCCTGTCCATCGGCACGGGCAGGTTCTCCACGAGAATCAGCACTCTCCCTTTCGGTTTACCAGTACAGTCCGACATAGGTTCCTCGCAGTTCATCAGGCGTCAGCGCGCGGGCGAGGTCGACGATGACTTGGCTCTCGCGATGCTCTGCGAGTATCGCCTCACGCGCTGCGGAACTGAGATGTCCAATCACAAGCACTTCGGCATGCTGGATGACTTCCCGCGCATCCTCGCGCAGGATTTCGCGAATGTGGGGGATTTCCCGCTCAATAAACGCTTTATTGGAGCCATGCAGCGCGGCGTAGGAGACATTCGGGTCGTGAATGAGCAGGCGATAGCCTTTGCCAATCAATTGCTCAGCGAGTTCGACGAGGGGGCTTTCGCGCAAATCGTCCGTGCCTGGCTTGAATGAGAGTCCAAACAGCCCGATTTTCCGCTTGCGCATCCGCACAAGGGTTCGGGCGACCTCCTCGATCTGACGGCGATTGCTGGGCAGGATGGCTTCCAGCATCGGCAGTTCGAGGTCGTTCGAGCGGGCGCGGTAGGTGAGGGCGCGCAGGTCTTTCGGCAGGCACGACCCCCCGAACGCGAAGCCGGGCGTGAGATATTTGCAGGAGATGTTCAGCTTCGTATCGGCGCAAAACACGCGCATCACCTCATGGCTGTCGACGCCCTCCGCCTTGCAGAGCATACCCAGCTCGTTCGCGAAGGTGATTTTGAGCGCGTGGAAGGCGTTGCAGGCGTACTTAATCATTTCGGCGGTGCGAATGGATACTAAAAACAGCTGCGCCTTTACACTCTCGTAGAGCGCGGCGACCTGCTCAGCGTCCGCCTCGCGCAACGCGCCGACAACCGTAAACGGCGGGTCATAAAAGTCGGCAATCGCCGTGCCTTCGCGCAGGAATTCGGGGTTCACCGCCAGCCCGAAATGCTCGTTCACACGCTTGCCCGACGCCTCTTCCAAGATGGGCAGCACAACCTCCTCCGCCGTGCCCGGCAGAATCGTGCTGCGAATCACGACAATATGATAGTTCGGGTTCGTAATCAGCGCCTCGCCGATTTGCTGCGCTACGCGCTCTAAGTAGTCCGTGCGCAGGTCGCCGTTCTCCTTGCTCGGCGTGCCGACGCACAGCAGGGAGATGTCCGTGTTATGCACTGCTTCAGTGGCGTTATCCGTGACGGTGAGCCGTCCCGATTCGACTGCCTGCTTCAGAAACGGCTCCAGGTCTTTCTCGACGATGGGCGCTCTGCCCTGACGGATTAGGCCTAACTTATAGGGGTCTATATCGACGCCGATGACCGTGTGTCCCTCTCGCGCCAGACACGCCGCCGACACCGCTCCGACATAGCCCAGTCCAAAAATGCTCACTCGCATAGCCGCCGCCACAGGCGTTATTCCATATCGCCCGCTATATTATAGCCGAATTTGCAAGCAAATGGTGCGACGGCGTCCCCGCCGTCGCGTGTGGAAACGACGCGGGTGGCACGACGGCAGGAATGCCGTCGCACCCAAAGCACGCTTCGCGTTTCGAGAATGATTTCACCTTTGAGACACTTAAGTCCCTCAAAGATTAAATCGTCCCTATTCCACACCGCTTTGCCCCCCTC
>CAYYCA010000133.1:0-6297 GCA_964470265.1 uncultured Fimbriimonadales bacterium
GCCGACGATGCACTACTTGAACCCCCAGTTGGTATAAACCCTGTCATTCCGAGGGAAGCAAGGAGTCTCAGCCGTCATAAAAAAAAGAGGCTCGGCATGCGAGCCTCTGGCAGAGATGCTCTCTGTTGTGTCTTGCTGCAACCCTCGTCTACCTGTTTCATCAAGGTAGACGCTGCGGTTGAGAGAGCAGGACGACCCTTGCGTTGTGTTTAGACGGGGTCTCTCTGCCTGTGTTTCGGGGAATTGTCAGTAATCTTCGGGCATTTCGCCGCGTCTGCCCAGTCCGCCGCCTCCGCCGCCCGCGGGCGCAGCGGGCGCAGCAGGACCGCCCATCGGCGCAGTGGGCGCAGGAGGCGCAAAACCGCCCGGTCCGCCCATCATCGGCGCGCCGCCGCCCATGCCCGCAGCTGCGCCAACCGCCGCCGACAGCGGGTCCTCGATCTTACGCGCTAAACCGTTCAAGTCGGGCATCGACGGCGCAGGCAGCGGCTGCGGCATCATATTGTTGCTGACGACCACCAGCACAATCAGCATCACAACGCCCAGCGCAATCACGCCTATCCCAATCGGATCCACACCCTGTTTCATGCGTTTGCCTCCAAAGATATTGTACCCTTTCGTTCTATTCACTCCACCGTCAACACATCCGCGCCGTTTTCGGTAATCACGACGGTGTGTTCAAAGTGGGCGGCGGGCTTGCGGTCGCGCGTGACGATGGCCCAGTCGTTCTCGGCGATTTCCACTTCCGGCTCGCCCATCACAATCATCGGCTCGATGGCAAGCACCATGCCGGGCTTGAGTTCGACGCCCGTGCCCGGCTCGGCGATGTTGGGAATGTCGGGCATCTCATGCACGAACCTGCCCACACCGTGCCCCGCGAGGTTCTTGGCGGGTTTGAAGCCGAACGCTTCGGCGTGCTGTTGCGCCGCCGCGCCGATGTCGCCCGTCGTGTTGCCCGCGCGAGCGACTTCAAGCGCTTTCTGCAACGCCTCTTCTGTGACGCGCACGAGCCGCTTGCGCTGGTAGTCCGTATGCCCCACAATCACGGTAATTGCCGTGTCGCAGCAGTAGCCCTCGTAGTAGACGCCGATATCGAGCGTCACGATGTCGCCAGAGCGCAGCACTCTGCCCGACGGCAAACCATGCACGACCTCTTCGTTGATCGAGACGCACAGCACGCTGGGATACAGGCGGTAGCCCTTGAACGCGGGGAAACCGCCCATCTCCAGCACCATGCGCTCGGCAATCTGGTCGAGTTCGATATCGAGGGTGCGGTTCGGTTCAATCGCTTCGGCGCAGGTGCGCAACACACGCGCGGCGATGCGCCCCGCCTTGCGAATGCGCTCGATTTGTTGCCGGTTTTTGAGGTAGATTTTCATAGCACGCTCAACACTCGTTGGTAGACTTCTTCTGGCGTTGCGTCAGCGTTCACCGTGCGCAATAGCCCCCGCTGGCGATAATACTCAATCAGCGGCGCGGTCTGCTCTCGGAACACCTGAAAGCGTTTGCGGATGGTTTCGGGCTTATCGTCTTCGCGGATGATGAGTTCCGCGCCGCAGCGTTCGCACTGATTGCCTGCTTTGCTGGGACTGGCGGTGATGTGATACACGGCGTTGCACTGGGGGCAGACGCGCCGTCCGCTCAGCCGTTCGATCAGCGCGTCCTCGCCGATTTCGAAGTAAATCACGGCGTCGAGGGGCTTCGTGAGGATGCTTTCCAGCATTTCCGCCTGCGTGAGGTTGCGCGGATAGCCGTCCAGAATGAACGATTCGAGCACGGCGAGCCGTTCGGCGATTATCTGATTCACAAGGGGGTCGGGCACGAGTTCGCCGCGCTGAATGTACGCCTGCGCCTGTTGTCCGAGGGGAGTGTTCTGGGCAATTGCGGCGCGGAGCAGGTCGCCCGTCGCCACGACTGTCCAGCCTTTTTCGGCTTCCAATCGCTTCGCCTGCGTGCCTTTACCTGCGCCGGGCGCGCCCAGAAACACCAGTCGCATTGCGTTCAGTATTTACTGGTCATCAGCTCGTCGTACTGACGCATCGCCAGTTGCGCCTGCAGCTGCCGCGAGAAGTCGATCGCCACGCCGACCAGAATCAGCAGCGAGGTGCCGCCTACAATCGTGAGCGTGTCGATGCGCGTAATCGTGGGAACCCAGTATTGCATCAGCGCGATGAACGAGAGGAACGCCGCGCCCGCGAAGGTGATGCGCGTCAGCACATCGTTCAGGTAGTCGGAGGTCGGCTTGCCCGGACGCACGCCCTGAATGAACGCGCCCTGACGCTTCAGGTTCTCGGCAATCTCGTCGGTGTTGAACACCACCGACACATAGAAGTAGGTGAACAGGAAGATTAAGCCAGCGTATAGCAGCGAGCCAACTACGCCGCCGCCCGGCGTGAGCAGCTCCACGGCGCCGACCAGAAAGCCCACGAGGGGACCGGGGTTCTCGCGGTCGTAGGGGATCATCTGCAAGATGGTGGCGGGCAGCAGCTGCAGCGACACAGCGAAGATAATCGGAATCACGCCTGCAGCGTTGACGGGGATGGGCAGGTAAGAGGTGCCGCCCATCGTTTGCCTGCGCCCGACGATGCGCCGCATATGCTGAATCGGGATGCGTCGCTGCGAGGTCGTTACATAGACGATGCCCCACACCGTCGCCACGAAAATCGCCAGCAGCAACAGAATCTGCCCGAAACCAATCGCGCCGTCGCGCACCGCCTCATAGGTGCGCGAGACCTGATAGGGCATGCTGGCGACGATGCTGGCGAAAATCATCAGCGAGACGCCGTTGCCCAGCCCCTTCTCGGTAATCTGCTCACCCAGCCACAGCAGGAACATCGCGCCTGCAACCCACGCAATCACGACCTGCACATACTGGACGCCGCTTAGGTCAAGTGCGCCCGCCGAGCGGAAGGTGGCAATCAAGCCAATCGCCTGCACTAGCGCAATCGCAATCGTCAGCAGGCGCGTGCGTTGCTGCATGAGGCGTCGCCCCGCCTCCTCGCGCATCGCCTCACGCATCTTCGGGTCGGCATACGAGAAAATCTGCATGATAATCGACGCCGTGATGTAGGGGTTCAGCCCCAATGCGAGGATGGTGAGCTTGCGCAGCGCGCCGCCCGTGAACATGTTCAGGAACTCCAGCAGCTGCTGGTTTTCGAACAGGCGCGCGAGCTGCTCGCGGTCGACGCCCGGAATCGGGATATGCAATCCAACGGCGTAGACCGTGAACATCGCGAACACGAAGATGATGCGCGCGCGCAGCTCGGGGATTTTGAACGCGCTCTGCAACGCACTGACGAAGTTCACGCTGAGCATAGCAACCTCACTTTTCGATGAGCTGCACCGTTCCGCCCGCTGCTTCGATCTTGGCGCGTGCGCTCTCGCTAATCGCGTGGGCGTGGACGGTCAGCGGGAAGTCGATTTCGCCGACGCCCAGCACCTTCACGCCGTCTTTGAGCTTGCGCAGGATGCGCCGCTCTTTTAGAATTTCGGGCGTCACGGTATCGTTCGCCTGGAACCGCTCGGCAAGCGTTTTCACATTAATCACGGCGTACTCCACGCGGTTTACATTGCGGAACCCGACGCGCACGGGCAGGCGGCGGTGGATAGGGGTCTGACCACCCTCGAAGCGTGGGGGGATGGTGTCGCGCGCCTTTTGCCCTTTCGTGCCGCGCGTGGCGGTCTTGCCGTGCCCGGAGCCGATGCCCCGCCCGACGCGCTTGCGCCGCTTCTTGCTGCCCGGCTCAGGTTTGAGCGTATGTAATTCGATCATTTCGTTTTCGCCTCCTCTTCTGCGACGGTCTCTACCTGCACGAGGTGCGCCACTTTCGCAATCATGCCTCGAATGCTCGGTTCGTCGCGGTGGTACACGGTCTGGTTGAGTTTGCGCAGACCGAGGGCGCGCACCGTGCGTTTCTGGCTCTCAGCATAGCCAATTGGGCTTCGTTTGAGCGTGATTTTCAACATCGTTTACGCCTCCACAGCCTCTTTGAACTTGCGCACATACCACGGAGTGAGCGTCTTGAGGGGCATGCCGCGCAGCTGGGCAATCTCTTCAGGCGTGTGCATCGAGCGGAAGGCTTCCATGGTCGCCCAGGCGGCGTTGATGGGGTTGCGCGAGCCGACGAGCTTCGCCAGCACATCGCTCACGCCCGCCGCTTCGAGCAGGGCGCGCACCGAGCTGCCCGCCACGATGCCTGTTCCGGGCGAAGCGGGTTTCAATACCAGGCGTGTGGCGCCGTACTCGATCTCCACCTCGTGCGGGATGGTCGTGCCCACACGGGGGACATAGACCAGGTTGCGCCGCGCCGCTTCGATTGCCTTGCGAATCGCGTCAGGAACCTGTCGCGCCTTGCCCAGACCGACGCCCACATGCCCGTTCGTGTCGCCCACCACGACCATCACCTGAAAGCTGAGCGTGCGCCCGCCCTTGTGCGTCTTGGAGACGCGGTTCGTGTGAATCACGCGCTCCACATGCAGGTTCAACTGGTCGGGGTTGATATAGCTATGTCGCTTTCTTCGCATAATCGAAACCTCCTAAAACTTCAGCCCCGCCTCGCGCGCGGCGTCGGCGAGGGCGGCGACGCGCCCGTGATACAGGAAGCCGCCGCGGTCGAACACGACCTGCGTGATGCCTTTTTCGAGGGCGCGCTGCGCAATCAGGCGTCCGACAGCTGCCGCCGCCTCCTTATTGCCCGTGCTTTTCAGTTCGTTGCGCAGAACAGGCTCCGTCGTGGAGGCGGAGACCAGCGTATGCCCTGCGACATCGTCGATAATCTGCGCATGCATGTGATGGATGCTTCGATACACACACAGGCGCGGGCGTTCGGGCGTGCCGAACACCTTGCGTCGAATGCGCTTGTGGCGGATAATGCGTCTTTCGCGCGCTGTCTTCTTCATAACCGTTCACCTCTTACTTCTTGCCTTTGCCTGCCTGCTGCTTGCCGGGCTTCAGGCGCACTACCTCGCCCTGATAGCGCAGTCCCTTCCCCTTGTAGGGGTCGGGCGGGCGCACGGCGCGGATGTTCGCCGCCTGCTGCCCCACGAGCTGCTTGTCGATGCCGCGCACTTTAATCAGCGTGGCGCGGGTCTGCTGGTCCTGTTCCACCGCCAGCGTAATGCCTGGGAACGGCTCGATGCGCACGGGGTGCGAATAGCCGACCTGCAGCACGAGGGTGTTGCCTTCCATCTGCGCGCGGTAGCCCACGCCGACAATTTCCAGCGTCTTCTCGAAGCCCTCCGAGACGCCTTTGACCATATTCGCAATCAGCGTGCGCTGCAGCCCGTGCTGGGAGCGGGCGAAACGGTCATCCGAGGTGCGCTTCACATAAAGCGTGCCGTTCTCGCGCGTCAGCTCGATGGCGTCGGGCAGTTGATGGGTCAGTTCGCCCTTCGGACCCTTGACGCGCACGGTGTGACCCTCTATCTGAATGTCCACGCCGTTCGGGATAGGAATCGGTTGCTTTCCAATTCGCGACATGGGAACCCTCCTTACCAGACGATGCAGATGACCTCGCCGCCGATGCGCCGCTTGCGGCACTCGCGGTCAGGCAGCAGCCCCTGCGAGGTGGAGACAATCGCCGTGCCCAGCCCGCGCTTGACGGGACGCAATTCCTCCACCGGGGCGTAGATGCGTCGTCCCGGCTTGCTTACGCGCTCGATGTGCTGGATGACCGACTCGCCGCTCGGAGTGTATTTCAGATACACCACCAGCGTCGAGCGCACGCCGTTTTGCTTCACCTCGTAGTCTCGGATAAAGCCTTCTTTCTTTAATAGGTCTGCGATTTGCACTTTCAGGCGCGAGCCAGGAATCTCCACGCTCTCTTTCCGCGCCTGCGCGCCGTTTCGGATGCGGGTGAGCATATCCGCAATCGGGTCCGTCATCATTGCTAATGCGCCTCCTTACCAGCTCGATTTGCGCACGCCGGGCAGCACGCCTTTATGCGCCTGCTCGCGCAGGCAGATTCGGCACAGCCCGAAGTAGCGAAAGTAGCCGCGCGAGCGACCACAGATGCTACATCGGTTCACCCGACGCACCTTGAACTTCGGCTTCTTCTTCGCCTTCTCTATCCATGCAGTAGTTGGCATACCTCTCGACCTCAGCGAAGGGATATTATACCTGTCGAGAGCGGGAATTTCAAGGGTTGGAATAGAATGGGCTTCACTTGCAGATTGTTAAGGAGCGATTCCGCTCACCCTCCGTGCCCCCTCCTTAAGGTCTGATAAGGGTACACAGCTCTACCTCTCCTTCGGGCGCAGCCCTCGACTTTTCCCTCGCTTGCCGAACCTCACCCCCCA
>CAYYCA010000134.1:0-6266 GCA_964470265.1 uncultured Fimbriimonadales bacterium
GTCCCCGCCCGTGCAAGACAGCTCCCGCGTGGCACGGGCGTCCCCGCCCGTGCAGGACACCTCCCCCGTGACACGGGCGTCCCCGCCCGTGCAAAATGCGCCCTCTGCCGACGAGTCGGCGCCGCAAGACACGCTCGGACGCCTGCTGAAAGTGAAGCAGCGCAACACGAAGGGCTGACTTGAAACGCCAAGTGGCGCCTACCCCAGCGAAGAGTCTGGCGAACGCGACTCTTCGCTAAATTCGGGCGTCGGCTTACCCATCACGCGCACAATCACGCCCAGCAGCGCAACGCCCAGCAGCAACGCAACCCACACAGGCAATCCGAACCCCGTCGCCACATCGCCAACCAGCCACGCCACCCCGCCCACGGTCAGCGCATACGGCAACTGCGTGCGCACATGATCGATATGATCCGACCCTGCGAAAATGGACGATAGCACGGTCGTATCTGAGATTGGGGAACAGTGGTCGCCGAAGGTCGCGCCTGCCAGCACGGAGGACAGCGTCGCAATCAGGTAAAACTGCTGCGCCGACGGCTCCATCCCTCCCGTGAGGCTGTGCGCCAACGGGATTGCCAGCGGCATCAGGATACTCATCGTGCCCCACGAACTGCCAATCGCGAAGCTAATCCCAGCAGCGACCAGCGTGGTGAGCGCAGGGAGCCACCCAGCACTCAGATTCCCCTGCAACGCCTGTACCAGATACTGCGCTGTGTGCAATTCTTCGCACACATCGCCGATGCTCCACGCCAGTCCCAGAATCACCACTGCCAGCACCATCGACCGCACGCCGCCCACCCACGCATCAAACGCCTCACGCAGGCTCAAGGCGCGCGTCGGCACGGCGCATCCGAACGCCGCGATGCACCCCAGCAACGCCCCCCAGGTCAGGCTCACATACGAGTCGGCATTCGCTAGGATCGAGCGCAGCGTAATCGCCTCGCCTGCCCCCAGCGCGCTGGTGTAGCCTGTGTAGAACAGCCCTCCAATCGCCCCGCCCAGTGCAGCGAAAATCGGCAACAGTGCGCTCCACAGGCTCCCGCGCAGATGATCGGGCGGTAGCAGCTCCGCCGATTCATAGTTCGCAAGAGGCGACGCGCCGTCTGCCAGCACCTTGCCCGTTGTGCGCGCTCGCACCTCCGCCCGATACATCGCCCCGAAGTCGCGCCGCCAGAGAATCAGCCACGCAATGAACGCCAACGCGAAAATCGGATAGAAGCGATATGGGAGGCTCAGTAAAAACGCCCAGTACGGCTCCAGCCCTATCCCCGCCGTTTTGAAACTGTCGGCAATCAGCGAGACCTCAAAGCCAATCCATGTGCCAATCAGCGCGAGGTTCGCCACGGGCGCGGCGGTGGAGTCGATCAGATACGCCAGCTTCTCGCGCGAGACGCGGAATCGGTCGGCTAACGGGCGCATCGTTGCGCCTACGAAGAGCGTGTTGGCGTAGTCGTCGATGAAAATCACCAGCCCCATCAGGTACGCGCTGAGCTGCACGCCGCGATCCGAGCGCACACGCCGACTGAGCGTGCGGACGATGGCCTTCAGCCCGCCTGCCCGGGTCATCACGCCCAGCATCCCGCCCAGCAGCATCGTGAAGCCGATAATCTGCAGGTGGCTGCGGTCGGCGTAGGCGTTCAACAGGTAGGTGTCCACTACGCGCAGCAGCGCGGTGAACGGGTCTGCGCCGGCAATCATCCATGCGCCGAGCCACACGCCTCCCAACAGCGCCAGCACGACCTGCCGCAGCAGCAGCGCGAGCGCAATCGCCAGCAGCGGAGGCAACAGGCTCCACCATGCGGGAATCACGCGCACCTGCCCCTTGCCTGACAGGTCGCCCGCCCGCCACTGATAGCGTATCGCGCCTGAAGCGTTGAGGCGGACCTGCTGCTCGAACGCGCCCGACTGGTTCGTTTGCGCCTGAAGCGTCGCTACAGGATGGCCCTGCGCGTCCAGAAAACGCGCCTCCACCAATGCGCTCGCGGGAAACCCGCTCCCACTGACCGTGACAGGGACGCCTGACAGGGCGACGGGGGGAATACTCACTTCAGCAGCGTGGGCGCGCGCCGTCAGCAGGGAGAGCGTAGCAAGAAGCGCGATGAAAATGAACCAAGGGACTAATCTCACTGCTTCTCCTCGCCCCCCAGCTCCTTCCGCAACTTCAGCGCGTCCTCGTGACCGGGCTGCAACGCAAGCGCTTTCTCCAGCTCTACGAGCGCGTCGTTTTTCTGTCCCAGTTTCGCGTACACGGCGGCGAGGTGATAGCGCAGGTCTGCCGTATCAGGCGCGGTCTGCACCGCGATACGCAGCTCGCGCAACGCTTCCTCATACCGCCCCAGCTTGTACAGCACCCAGCCGTGCGTGTCGTGATACGCGCCGACATTCGACTTGATGGCGATGGCGCGTCGTATTAGGCGCAGGGCTTTCTCAAGCTCGCGCCCGTCCTCCGCCAGCGCGTAGGCGTAGTCGTTCAAGGCGAGATGGTTCTGCGGATCGAGTTCTAACGCTTTCTCGAACCATTGGGCGTACTCTGTGCGCTTGCCCGACAGGAACGCCAGCGTGCCCAGCACCTGATAATAGCCCGCGCGGTCGATATCCACAGGAATCTCTTTCGCGCGCGGTTCGTACTGTACAAGGAACTCGTAGGCTTGGGCGGCGGGGCGATTGGGCTGCGCCATGTACGCCCTGTAGACCTCCTGCAACGCCAGATTGAGGTTCGCCGACTGGTCGACATACTGCTTAAAAAGCTCCGCCGCGCTGGCGTAATCGCGCGCCTCTAACTTTTGCACGCCCTGTTGAAGCAGCGTCTGTTCCGTGCGCGCCTCGTCCTTCCGTCCACAACCTGTCAGCGTCAGAATCGCCGCAAGCAACCACCACAGTCGTCGCATGGCGCAATATTATACATTTAGCGACGCGTCACGGGCAGCGCAGCGCTGATTTCGATATGCCCCCCGATGCTCTCCACGGGCTTGCCCTCCACCAGAATCTGCACGCGCTCGATGTTGGGAAAACTGCCTGCTGTGTAGGTGAGGGCGTTGATGAGCGCGGTCTCCTCCGAGACGCCTCCTTCGAAGTTGTCCACCAGCTCTTTTGAGAAGTTGAGCGTGAGCGCGCCGTTCTGCGCCGTGGCGCTGAGCAGGCGCGTCCCCTGCGGAAATACACCCGAATCGCGCACCAGTCGTTCGAACACCTCTTTGTAGGCAGTTTCGGGATTCTGGATGGCGACGGGTTTGGTCTCGTAGGTCAACTCGCCCTCGGGATTGACTTTAGGCAGGTAGAGTTTCGCTTCGCTGGGCGGTTTGGGGGGCGCGGGCGGCGGCGCGGGGGTCAGACGCAGCCAGATTCCCACGCCAATCGCGAGCGCCGCGATGACGATAAACAACACGCCCAGCATGCTCTGCACGCGCCGCGCCTCGTTCATTTTACGCCTCGTCGGTTGGGGTCGCTTCCGCTTGCGCTTCGGCATGAGGTTCGGTCTCCACGAGGGGTTCCTCGTCAGACGCTGCGGTTTCCGCCAACGCCCACTCGATGCGAAACTGCGTTTTGCCGAGCGTTAGCAGGGCGTCGGGGGGCACGGTGGTCGGCAGATTCGGCGTGATTTTCGTCTCGCCGATGAAAGTGCCATTTGTGCTGCCGAGGTCGGTAATCCGCACATCCGCGCCGACGATTTCAATCACGGCGTGCTGCCCCGACACATAGGCGTCAGGAATCACAATATCGTTGCCCGCGCGTCTGCCGATGCGTTGCGGACGCGGATAGAGCGGGAAGCGCAGGCTGGGGTCGTTCACACCCACCAGATACGCCAGCGGCGGCGCAACTTCGGCGGCGACGGCGGGCGTCTCGAAACCTTCAGGCAGCTCCAGCGTCATCACGACGCCGCCGAACTGCAGCTCGGCGTTGGGGGGCAGAGGAACGCGCTCCGCGCCGACAGGCTCGCCGTTCAGGCGCGTGCCGTTCGTGCTGCCGAGGTCCTGAATATAGGCGTGGTTCTCCTCGATCACGATGCAGGCGTGGCGGCGGCTGACCGTGCCATCGCTAATCAGCACATCAGAGCTGGGGTCGCGCCCAATAATATTCTCCCCTGCCTTAAGCAGGTACTCGCGTCCCACCGAGTCGCGGAGTTTGGGGTATGCGCCCATCGGCTCAGTCGCCTCAGGCGCGGCGCTGCTCAGCAGAAATCCGCACTCGATACAGTATTGCTCGCCGGGCGGGTTTGTCTGGGCGCAGATGGGACACTGCGCAGGCGTCATCGCTATCGTCGCCTGCGGCGCGGGCGCGATGGCGACCGTCGCCTCGCCGCTTACCGCTACCGTCGTCTCGGTCTGCATGGCGTATATAGTACCTCATGCCCCCGCTGCAGGTTCACTCACCCTCCCACAAGGTATAATCCTCCATCGATGCAACCCAGCAAATTCCAAGCCCAAACGCCCATGCTGCAGCAATATTTTCGGCTCAAAGCCGAGAACCCCGATGTGCTGCTGGCGATGCAGGTGGGCGATTTTTACGAGTTTTACGGAGAGGACGCCGAAATCGCCGCCCGCGAGCTGGAAATCGTGCTGACCGGGCGCGAGGACGGCAGCAACGGGCGCATCCCGATGGCGGGCGTGCCCATCCACGCCTATGAACGCTACATCGCCAAACTCGTGCAAAAGGGCTACCGCGTGGCGATTTGCGACCAGATTGAAGACCCCAAACTTGCCAAGGGCTTGGTCAAGCGGCGCGTGACGCGCATTCTCACGCCCGGCACGGTGCTGGAAGACTCGATGCTGGACGCGCGGGCGAACAACTACCTTGTGGCGGCGGTGTTGGGCGAACCCGTGCATGGGCTGGGCGTGGTCGATGTCTCTACAGGCGAGTTCCTCACGACCGAAATCGCGGGCGAACGCCGACAGGAGAAGCTGTTAGACGAACTCTTCCGCCTGCAGCCCGCTGAAGTGCTGGTTCCCGAAGACCAAGAGGAGCTGATTCAGACCCTGCGCGAGCAGCTGAGCGCGACGATTACCCCTGTGCCGATGCAAGAGTTGGTGGGGCGCGACTCGCGGCAGATTCTGCTGCAGCATTTCGGCGTGGAGTCGCTGCGCGGCTTCGGCTGCGAGGACTACACGCGCGGGCTGGACGCCGCCGCGCTCGCCCTGCGCTACCTGCAGCGCAATCAGCTGGAGGCGTTGCAACACATCCGCACCCTCGCCACCTACTCCGTCGAGCGGTTTATGTATCTGGACTCGACGGCGCGGCGGCACCTGGAACTCACGCAGAACCTGATAGACAACTCGCGCCGCTACACCCTGCTGGCGACGCTGGACAGCACCTGCACCTCGATGGGCGCGCGACTGCTGAAACGCTGGCTGGACGAGCCGCTGCTGAACCCTGAAGCGATTAACGAACGCCTGAACGCCGTCGACGCGCTTGCCCGGCAGAGCCTGCGCCGCGACGCGATTCGGCAGATGCTGCGCCCGCTGGCGGACTTGGAGCGTCTCTCCGCCCGCGCCAGCACGGGCACGGCAAATGCTCGCGACTTGGTCGCCCTGCGCGGCACGCTGCAGCGCATTCCTGAACTCTTCAGCGAAGTGAACGCCCTGTTGCATGAGCTGCCCGACGCGCCGACGCTGCTTGCCAGCCTCGCGCCGCGCCTTGCGCCGATGCAGGAGCTGTGCGACCTGCTGGAGCGCGCCCTCGTGGACGAGCCGCCCGCCGATTTGAAGTCGGGGGGCATCATCCGCGACGGCTACGACCCCGAACTCGACCGCCTACGCCAAGTGCGCACCGAAGGCAAAAGCTGGATTGCGCAACTGGAAGCCAAAGAACGCCAGCGCACGGGCATCCCCAGCCTCAAGGTGGGCTACAACGCTGTGTTCGGCTACTATCTGGAGGTCTCCAAGCCGCACCTGAGCAAAGTGCCGCCCGACTACATCCGCAAGCAGACCCTCGCGAACGCCGAACGCTTCATCACGCCCGAACTCAAAGAGCAGGAGGCGATTCTGCTGGGCGCGGAAGAGCGCATGAACGCGCTGGAGTTCGAACTCTTCTCGCGGATTCGTGCGGAGGTGGCGCGTCAAACCCTGCAGATTCAGTCGCTGGCGAAGGCGATTGCCGAACTCGATGTGCTGTGCGCCTTCGCCGAGAACGCCGTGCGCTACCGCTACACGCGCCCCGTGGTGGATTTGGAAGACCGCATCCACATCTGGGGCGGACGCCACCCCGTCGTGGAGCGATTCAGCGAGAACCCGTTCGTGCCCAACGATTGCCGACTGGATAGCAGCCAGCGA
>CAYYCA010000135.1:0-6242 GCA_964470265.1 uncultured Fimbriimonadales bacterium
GAGAGGGGGCAGGGGGTGAGGGCTGAAAAAAAGCCCCTGCGCGTCCTCCCACTGAACTTAGCCGTTGTACCCTTATCAGGAGAGGGGCTGGGGGTGAGGGCAAAATAAAGGGCGCACGCCGCGTGGTTGAACCGAAGCCGTGTACCCTTGTCAAACCCCCTTGTTGACATACAACGGCAGGAACGCCGTCGCACATGCGTGCTCTCAAAATGCCCAAAATTAACAAACACGATACTTTTAGGGGTTGCCCATCTTGACAAAAAGGTCATTTTGGAGTATAATATAGGCAGCGGAGCGGAGCCTCTGCCCCCAACGAAGGAGGTGAACGGATAATTATGCGACGATATGCAGCGATGCTGGGACTTTTAGTGATCAGTACGCTGGCGCAGGCGCAGGAAGAGTTTCAAAACAGCTTCAGCCTGCCGTGGCGCTGGTGCGTGCAAGGTAATACGCCTGCTAACACCCAAGACCCCTCTCGTTACGAACTTACTAACGAAACCTACGATGTCTTTATGCAGCCGGGAACGCTTACTCTTGGCGAGAATAACGCTCGCAACATCGCGACTGTGCGCTTCGGTCCGGCTCAGCCAGGCTGGTATGTGGAAACCAAGCTGACGCTCGACTTGGGCGGCGCATCAGGGGCGTATATTCAGGCTGGACTCATCTGGTTGCACAACGCTGATTGGTACTACACCTATCACTTGGTGTTGAACCCGTTTAGCGGCAACCTGTTTTTAGGCACGGCTCAAGAAACATTGGAGAACGGCGCGCCAGTGTTTCGCAACGGCGGCGCGCAATCCAGCGACTGGTCGCCCAATTTGAACACCGTAACGCTGCGTATCCAAGATCGCTCGGAAAACTTTGACGACGACCCCAACAACGATATTCCTTTGGGGCACTTTTTTGAAGTCTGGTACGACAACGGCGATGGCAACGGCATGCGCTGGCTGATTACCGTGCCCACCGCTGATTCGGGATATGCGGGATGGGAGTTTATGACCGCGATTCCGACGATATTGCGGCAGGGCGGGCGAATCGGGCTATACACGGATAACTCGGGCTACACAGGCGAGTTTGTTCCGCTGGCCTCATTCGACTATTTCCGCACCAACTTGCCAGTGCTGCCAGCGGGCGATGTGAACGGCGACTGCATCGTCGATGACGCCGACTTGTTGGCGGTGCTGTTCAGTTTCGGCGCGTCGGGCGACTGTCTGGACGAGGATGTGAACGGCGACGGCGTGGTGGACGACGCCGATTTGCTGACCGTGCTGTTTGGCTTCGGGAGCGGGTGCAGTTAGCGATGCGGGGCTACGGTTCACGGGCGTATCGGGTGCGCGAGTGGGTGCTGGAGCAGGCGCGTTTGGGGCGGCTGCGCGCGGGCGACCGTCTGCCTGCCCCGCACCTGATTGCGCAAGAGGTGGGCGTGAGTACGCTCACGGTGCAGCGCGCCCTGAACCAGATGGCGCAGGAGGGGCTGGTGGTGCGTCGGCGACGCGCGGGCACTTTTTTGAGCCACGCGGCGCACCCTACACTCCGCCCAGTCGCTCCCCTGCGCCTTGCCCTGCTCTTGCCCAAGTCGATGGGCGATGTGAACGCCGATTTCTACCTGGGCGGTCTCTATCAAGGCATTCAGCAGGCGTTAGCGGAGCAAGCACTGTTGCTTACTTGGTATGATTACGAGGCTCTGCATCAGGCAGAGCTGGACACCTTGGCGGGCGCGCTGGCGATTGCGCCGCCGCTGAGCCGTATGCACGAACTGCAACAACTAAACGCTCGGTTCCCCATTACGGTTGTGGGCGCAGCCGCCGCGTCGTGGGGACTCGACTCGGTCGCCTGCGACAACGAAACGCCCATGCGCGAGAGCGTGCAACGCCTTGTGCAACTCGGACATCGTCGCATCATCGGACTCTTTGCAGACCTTGACGCGCTGGATACGCAGGAACGACTGCAGGCGTTCTGCCGCGCGGCGTCGGAAGCGTCCCTGAGCGCGTGGTACACACTCTGCGCCTACGACACTTTCCAGCTGGAGCCGACACTCCATCAACAACTGTTGAACCTGTTGCGTCTGCCTGTGGCTCTACGTCCGACCGCCGTCGTGGCAGGCGGATTCTATATGGCGATGGGCGCGCTTCAGGCGGCGCATGCCCTGGGGCTGCGCGTGCCCGAAGACCTTTCGGTCATCGGCTTCGACGACCCGCCCGCCGCCGCACTGACCGCGCCTCCACTCAGCACTTATCGGCAGCCGCTACAGGCGATGGGACAACGCGCCGCACAACACTTGCTTCAGGTTATCCAGAACGGACGCGCCCCTGAACCGCTCTTACAGCGTATGCCCACTCCCTATATTGAGCGACGCACGGTTGCGCCAATAGTAACTTCGAGGTGAGATTATGCGAAGAGGCTTCACACTCATCGAGTTGCTGGTCGTGATTGCGATTATCGCCATCCTGGCGGCGATTCTGTTTCCTGTGTTCGCGCAGGCGCGTGAGAAGGCGCGCCAGACCGCATGCCTTTCCAACACCAAGCAAATCGCGCTTGGACTGAATATGTATGTGCAGGACTACGATGAGACTTTCTTCAACCTGCCTTGGCCTGGTCCGGGCGGCTATGATGGTCAGACGCCCTCGCTGCGTGTGTTTTGGACGGAAGCGCTGATGCCATACATCAAGAATCAGGACATTTTCCGTTGTCCATCGATGGGCGACGCTTTCCACACAGGAACCTACAACTATCCCGCCGTCAACTATGTGGTCAACTATGGGCTGAATGAACCGATTCTGGGACGCCAGAACTGGATGCGTACTGACCCGAACTACAGCGGTCCCGTGCCGATGAATTTGCCTGCGTTAGACCGCCCTGCAGAAGTGGGGTTGATTGCCGATAGCACGCGCCACTATGTGTTTGGTTCCTTTATCTGCTGGGAAGACCCCGATCGCGACGGCAAGCAGGAGGGCTACTGGTGTTCCAGCGACTATGAGAAGCGCACCTGTTCGAATGGCGATTGGTATTACGGATATCCGCGCCACTTCGAGGGGATTAATGTCGTCTATGCGGACGGACATGCTGGTTTTTCGGGCAAGCGCGCCCGCAGTAGCACCAATAATAACCAGTGGGGCTGCTTCTTCTATGCCCGTGTGAAGGTTTGGACGCGATAACGATGCAAACGAATACGACCACCCAGTTGCAACGGATTCACAGCGCGCTGCGGGCGCGTCAGTTGCCCAGCGGCGCGCTGCTGAGCGACCCAACGAACTCCAGCGCAGAGAACTGGCTGATGCCTTACTACAACAATCTCGCTGTGATAGGCTGGATGCGGGGGATTCGCCACACGCGCGAACGCAGCGACTACCCCCGCATCCGCCGCTGGCTGCAGTGGTATGTGCAGTTCATGAACCCTGACGGCACAATCTATGACTACACCTATCACAACGGCGTCCTAACAAGCCGAAATACCTACGACTCGTCCGATTCCTACGCTGCGAGCTTCTTGGAGGCGTTGCGCGACTATGTGCAGGCGACGGGCGAGACGCGCGTTGCGCAACGCCTGTTCACCCGCGGGATTCAGCGTGCAGTGAAGGCTATCCTGTTGACCTATCAAGCAGACGGGTTGACCTACGCGCGTCCTGACTACCCCGTAAAGTTTCTTATGGACAATGTGGAGGTCTATCAGGGCTTACTGGCGGCTTCGGAGCTGGCGCGTCGCCTCAAGCGCCCCACGGAGGCGGACGCTTGGCGACAACGCGCTCAGCACACCTACCACGCTATTCTCAACGATCTCTGGCTGCCCGTGCAGGGATATTACGCCTGGGCGAAACACCCCAACGGAAGCATGGACACCCGTCTGAGCGAATGGTATCCTGATTTGATGGCGCAGCTGATGACGATTGCCTGGCTACCACGCACCGCGCGCCACGAAACGCTCTACAACTGGCTCAAATCCGAATTTTACGCTTTGCCTGCCAACCTTAGCGACAACGCCGCCGTAGAAAAAGCGGTCTGGTGGGGCATGGCGGCGCAAACGATTGGCGACACAACCGCGCTTAGCGAGATTCGCGCCAAGCTGTTAGCGGTTGACCTTCGCCGACGCAACCTGTATCCGCTTTCGCTTTACGGACACATGGCGCGCGTGTTGCTGGATTAGGCGCGTCGCATCGACGTTCCTGTCGTCGGCGATGATTTGAGGCTCCACTTTGGTATAATCCCCCTATGGCGTCGTGTGCGTGCGGGGACAGCTGCGCCCGGGCTCGTCGCGAGAACTGGCAGATTGGCGCGGGGCTGGCGCTTGCGCTGAGCGCAGAGGTTGCCGAGTGGCTGGGGGTAGCGGGCGTCGCGCCTGCACTGCTCGCGGCGACAGCGATTGCCGTTGCAGGGCGCGAGGTGCTGCGGCAAGGGGTTCTCGCGCTGCTGCGGTTTCGCCCCAACATCTACCTGCTGATGACGCTTGCGGGGGCGGGCGCGGTTGCGCTTGGCAAGTGGGGCGAGGCGGCGGTCGTGCTGACGCTTTACGCGCTCGCGGAGCTGCTGGAACAGCGCGCCTCGGAACGCTCGGAGCGCAGTCTGCGCGCCGCGCTGGAACTCGCGCCCGCCGAAGCCTCCGTGCAAACGCCCGACGGCGCGTGGAAAGCCATGCCGATTGCGCAGATTCGCGTCGGACAGCGCATTCGCGTCAAGCCCGGCGAACGCATCCCGCTTGATGGAACCGTGGTCGCAGGCGCGTCGGCAGTCGACCAGTCGCCTATCACCGGCGAGAGCGTCCCCGTCGAGAAGTCGGCGGGCGACTTGGTCTATGCTGGCTCGCTGAACCTGCATGGCTCGCTGGAAATTGAGGTCGCCGCGACTGCCGACGAGACGCTGGTGGCGCATATCGCCCGCACGGTGGCGCAGGCGCAGGCGCGTCGGGCGCGGGTAGACCGCTTTATGGACCGCTTCGCGCGGGTCTACACGCCCCTGATGCTGGGGCTGGCGACCAGCGTGGCGATTCTGCCCCCACTGCTCACGGACGCGCCGTTTACCGACTGGCTCTATCGTGGGCTGGTGTTTCTGGTGCTGGGCTGTCCGTGCGCGCTGGTGATTAGCACGCCCGTCACGCTGCTGAGTGCGCTGACGGGGCTGGCGCGGCGCGGCGTGGTGGTCAAAGGCGCGGTTGTGCTGGAGCAGGCGGCGGGGCTGCGCGCCTTCGCCTTCGATAAGACGGGCACGCTCACTCACGGCAAGCAGCGCGTGGAACATGCCCGCAGCCTCGACCGACAGCCCCTGCAGAGCCATCTCGAAATCGCGCTCAGCCTCGCGATGCACTCGGAACATCCGATTGCGCACGCCATTCGCGACTACTGCCTGCAGCAGGGCGCGACGGCGCGGGAACTCCAATCGTTCGAGGCAACGCCCGGACTGGGTATGGCGGGTGTGGTGGACGGCAAGACCTTTCGGATGGGCAATCACCGCTTCGTGGAGCAGCACGACGCCTGCTCCAAGTCGCTGGAAGCAACGCTGGAGCAGCTGGAGGCGCAGGGGCTGACGACCGTCGTGCTGTTTGACCATCAGCCGCGCGCGGTGTTCGCGTTGCGCGATACGGCGCGCTCCGACGCAGCGGACGCCGTCGCGCAACTCCACGCGCTGGGACTGCATACCGCGCTGCTCACGGGCGACACGCAGGCGACCGCCGAAGTGATTGCGCAGCAAACAGGCATACAGGAAAGCTACGCTGAGCTGCTGCCCCACGAGAAGGCGCAGGCGATTGAGGCGTTGCGAGCGCGTTTCGGGCGCGTGGGCATGGCGGGCGACGGAATCAACGACGCGCCCGCACTTGCAACCGCTGATGTGGGAATCAGCTTCGCCGAGCAGGGGGCGGACCTCGCCCTCGAAACCGCCGATGTCGCTCTGATGCGCCACGATCTGATGCTCATCCCCGCGCTGATCCGAACGGCGCGCCGCGCGATGGGGATTATTCAGCAGAACATCGCCTTCGTGCTTGCCGTGCGCGCTGTGTTCATCGCGCTTGCGCTTATTGGACAGACCACGCTCTGGATGGCAATCCTGGCGGATATGGGCGTGACGCTGCTGGTGATTGGCAACGGCTGGCGGGCAGGGCGAGTCATCTGACAGTAGCCTCCTCACCCGCTGGCGGAACGGTTCTTGCTGGGGGATATCGAGTGGGCGAAGCGCCTTTTTCAGACGCGCGATTGGTACTATACCACCTGAGGTTGCAAGTAGTACCAATCGTCGGCGGGGACGCCGACGCTACG
>CAYYCA010000136.1:0-6220 GCA_964470265.1 uncultured Fimbriimonadales bacterium
GAGCCGAAGTTGAACAGCACGATGAGCAGGTCGCTGTCGTCCACGCAGCCGTCGCCGTTCGCGTCGCCTGTGGGGGTGAGGGGCAGCCGAATTCGCCAGAGACCGCGTCCGTAGGTCGCCGCCATCAGGTAGCCCGTGGCGGGCACGACGCGCACGGTGTTCACCTGCACATTCGGCAGTCCGAACGGCTGTGTACCGTTGCGCCAGGTTGCGCCGCCATCTAAGGTGTAGAAGAAGCCCACATCGTTGCCCACATAGATAATCAAGTCGGGCGCGGCGGGGTCAAGCGCGACGGAGTTGGTATGCACATCAGGCAGCCCCGTGATGCCTGAACCGCTGATGTTGACCCACTGCGGCGTGCTTGCCTGCGTGTTGTCGCACCTGTAGATATGAGGCGTACCTGTACCGCCTAAAACCACATAAACCTTGTACGGGTTCGTCGGATGGACAGCGATGTCGCTGATGGAGCGGTTGGGCAGCCCTGCGTTAATCTGTCGCCAGCTGCTACCGCCGTTGGTGGTCATCCAGATTTGCCCGTCGTCGCCGCCTGTGTAAATCACATTCGCGTTGTTGGGCGCGCCCGCAATCGCGCGCAGGCGTCCGTTGGTGAGCGACTGGTTGCCCAGACGATTCGTCCAGCTGCGGGTGGTCTCATTCCAACGGTAGAGGTAGTTTGTCCCTGCCAGCATCCAGTTAGGCTGGGCAGGATGAATCGTGAGCGGCGCGATGAACGCCACGCGGTCGGAGCCGTAGTCGGGACCGATAAAACTGCTGCTGACCCAGTTATTGGTGGTGCGTTCGATGTTAAGGTACTGGGAGCTGGCGTACTGGATGTTCGGATTGTTGGGGTTATAGGCGCAGTAGCCGCCGTCGCCTCCGACGATGCAGCGCCAGTCGTTCAGATTGCCGTTTGCGCGGGGCGTAGCGTTGTCCTGTGCGCCCCCCATCATGCGGTTCGGGTCGGTCGGATGGAACGCCGCCCAGTAGAGCTGCGTAATGCCCAGCGTGGCGTTCAGCCCCACGATGTTCACCGCCCCTGTGCTGGGCGTGTAGGTCAGCCGATAGACGCCGCCGTCGGTACCAATTAGCAGCTGGTTCGGGTTGCGCGGGTTGATTGCCATGCTGTGGATGTCCACATGGATAATCGCCTGTTCAGTGAACGCGAGTCCGATTGAGCTCCATCCGAACGTCTGCGTCCATTGCACGAGGTCGACCAATCCCAAATACAACACATCGTTGCCTGCGCCGTCAGTGGAGACATGCATCGTGGCGTCGTACCATGCCTGATAGAAGCCGCCGTCTTCAGTGGGGTTCATCGGCGTCCAAGTGTTGCCCGCGTCGTTGCTGACCCAGACCTGCTCATCAACACCAGAGAACAGATACACGCGGTTTGGGTTATTCGGCGAGGTCGCCACGCGCAGGGAGGACTGATATTGAGCGCTGAATGGGGGCGCAAGCGTCGTCCAGGTCTGTCCGCGATCGCTGGAGCGCAGCAGGCGTCCGGGGTTGCCATGCCCCACGGCGTAGTAGTAACGCACGCCCGTGGTGGGGTTGCGTGCGCTGATAGCCAAATCGCTCCAGATGGCGCTGACCGAGCTGACCTGCGTCCAGGTGTTCCCGCCGTCCGTGCTGCGCCAGAGGTTGCCCGCCACACCTCGATAGGGTCCCCAGCCGGTGCAGACCGTGATGATGTTCGGGTTTTCGGGGTCAATCAGGATGTCCGATACGCAGCGATTGCCGAACTGCGTCGCGCCGAGGCTTTGCCATGTTTGCCCGCCGTCGGTGGAGCGCATCACGCCTTGCGAGAAGGGGCGCATCCAGCCCTGAAAATCGCCCGTGCCGACATAGAGGATGTTGGGGTTCGTCGGGTGGATAGCGATGCAGGCGACCTGTAGGAACTGCCAGTGATCCGTGAGGGGCTGCCATGTTGCGCCGCCGTCGGTCGTTTTCCACACGCCCCCCTGCGGCGCGCCGATATAGTACACATTCTCGTTCACGGGGTCATACGCGACCGCGTTCACACGCCCGGAAACCGCCGCCGTGCCGAAAAAGGTGCGATAGGGCGGGGCCGTATTGCGCGGCCCGATGAACTCCCATGTAGGGCCTGAGGCGGGGAAAAACGCGCCCGCCATCAGGTCGCGCTGCTCGGCGGCGCGAAGATACGCCAGCCAGTCCACCGAATCGTTCGGATAAGCGCGCACATAGAGATAGTCCCAGAGCGCCTCCAGGTATTCGGGGCCCTCCTCCCACTTATGGCGCTGTTTGGGATCTAACACGACGCCCTGTTTTTCCAACGCCTCCACCCGCTCTTTCGCGCGTTTTTTCTCATGTTCAATCCACTGCTTGAGTTGCTTGAGCGAGTAGTACGGGGGTTCCGACGCGACGGATTCAGCAACTGTTTCCTGCTTTTGAGGCTCGGTTTTAACCTCTTGAGCGAAGCTGAGCGATAAACACGCCAGTAGACCCGCAAGCCAGAAGTATCGCATAGCGAATCTATTATAGCCCAGTTGTCCTTCACTGCCAGCGCGCCCTGATTTCATAAATGCGCTGTTTCCCGCTGTAGCCGCCGATGACGGCAAGCGTTCCAATAGGCTGAGTGGGGTTCGGGTCGCGGGCGTAGAGGATGGGCTTGCCGTCGAACAGCGCCCAGAGTTTGCCTGCGCGGCGCGAGAGTTGCAGGGTATGGCGTCCGGGCGTCATCATCTGCCCGCTTTCGCCCGTCTCCGCGCCGAAAATCCGAAACCGCGTGCGCGTGTTCAGGTAGCCGCCCACGAACAGCACATAATCGCGCCCCGCGCTCATCTCGTTCTCTTTCGTGGTGGGCAGGAACGCGGCCAGAATCCCGTCCTGAACGGCTTCCAGCTCGATCCAGAGGTCGAACTCGGTTGCATTCAGCCCCGTGAGGCGGATGTGCGACTCCTCATGTCCGTCATACGCCCATGCGCCGTCTCGAACTTCCCAGCCTGCGCCGATTTGCAATCCCTCGGAGCGGGCGGGAGAGAACACGCGCGTCGCCGCTTCGCGCGTCAGCGCGGCGGGCGCGCCCGCAGGCATCGGCAGCGTCCCCGACGGCTCTTTCATGATGCAGTAGAACACATCGTAGGGTTCATAAAGTGAGTAGCCCGTTCCGTTCGCCTTGAAAATGTCGGCGTAAACGCCGATTTCGCGTCCGCCGCCGCGCCAGAACCAGCGGCTCTCGCCCCCGTTCGGGATGCTGAGTTCGATAACAGTCGTGCGGTCGCGCCGTCGGGACGCCTTCCACTGCAAGCCGGGGGCGTCGCGCCAGAGCGTGCGCGCCTCCACCTCGCCCCGATTGCGCGCCTCGAACCAGATGACCGCCTCAGACGAAAAAACGCCCTGCCCCTCGCCGTCGAAGCCCGCGTAGAGCCTGTCCCAGTCGCCCGTGATTTCGAACAGCGCGTAGTAGTAGTCCTCATCGTGGCAGTGTTTGAGGGTCACTTTCAGTCCGTCCTGCTCCAGCGCGCCTGCAGGGGGGATGTCGCGCCACTCGCTGGCGTCGCCGTCGACGGTCGCGCGGGCGTACCACACGAACGGCTGCCAAGGGTAGAGCGGGTAGGGATCTACTGTATCGGGCAAGCCGTCGTCGTCCTGGTCGGTTTTGCGTGGGTTGGGAATGCGCGACTGCCATGCAGGTTTCACGAAAGTGTTTTGCAGCGGCGCGGGCGCCCATGTGCTGAGCATCGCCTTGTGCAGGTCGCTCATCTGTCCGTCGGTCTGAGCAACGCGCGGGCTGGAGCCAAACCGTTTCTCATCGAGGGGCAGGCGCGGGTCGTCGTCGGGGAAGCCGTCCTCGTCGGCGTCGCGCACAATTATCGCCTCGCCGAAGTAGAGCCGCAGCCACTGCGCATCGCTGAGCTGGCGATCCCAGAACGCCATCACATTCCAGTGTTCGCCGTGCCTGCCCGCCGTGTTCCACGGGTTCATCGAGATGGAGCCGTCGGGGTTCTTGCGTCGGTAGCGCGGCTCCGGGTGATTGAACACGATGCGCTCGTCCTCGCGGTTGGCGAGCGAGAACGCGCCGAACGATTCCATCTGGTGGTGGAACTCGTGCGCGGCGAGCCAGGCGGTGTCGCCCCCGCCCAGATACTGGCTCCGCGCGGGGATTCCGTCGGGGAAGCCGTCCACGCCCAGCGTGCCGCCGCCGCTGGTATAAAATTCCCAGCGGCGCGTGTCGGGGTTCCAGCGTCGGGTGAACGCCTGCTCGATTTGCCCCGCATAGGGCTGCTCCTCGTACACTGGCTCGGTATTGGCGCGGGTGATGTCGCGCGTATCGACGATGGTGAACGCGCCGCCGCCTGGTCCCGCGAAATCGACGCCTGCCCAGGCGCGGCTCGGCGGCAGCCCCTTGTAGAAGCCCGACGCCTCCGCCGGCTCCTCGCCCCAGCGTTGCCAGCGGTCGTCGACGAAAATCTGGAAGTCCACCCAGAAGCGCATCCCGCTGTTCACCCAGAAGTAGCGCGCGGCGATGGCGTACTCTTCCTTAATGCGCTGCAGCTCGGCGTCGGTCATTTTGGGGGGCGGCGGCGCAGGGTGGGCGGGGTCTTTGTACGCCGACGCCACATTGATTACATTCGGCATCAGCAACACCTTCACGGGCAGGCGGATGATGGTCTTGTAGCCGCGCGGGGCGAGCGTGGCGACGGCGTACTCGCGCCGCCACGGCGGGCTTGCCCCCCAGCGACGCTCCTCGCCCGTCGGCTGATGGTCAGGGTCGTAAATCCGATAGTAGTAGCGCGTGCCGGGTTTCAGCCCCGCGATTCGAATCCGATGATAAGTGCGCTTGCCCGCCTCGCCGTTCACAAGCCGCGCATTTGCCCACAGGTCGACGCGCTTCTCGGGCGGACGCCACGCCGTCATCGGCAGATTGCCCGCACGAATCTGCACGCGCGTCTCGGTGGGCGTTTTCGTATGGTATTGCAACACGATATAGTCGCGCCCGATTTCCATCACTGGGCGCATCGGGTCATGCAGGGGGCGCGAATCGCCCTGCGGCGCGCCCTGCGCTACGAGGCAGAGCAGCAATCCGCCCAGCCCGCCCAACAATCGCTGAAGCATAAGGGAAAATTTCGCCGCGCTGGGACGGATTCCCGCCCCGCTTCGGTAGAATTACCCCTATGGAATGGTTCAACAACCAGCCGTTGCGCCCGCGCCCGCATATCGCCGTGCTGTTCTACGACGCGCTGGGCGATTTCGTGATTATCACGCCCCTGCTGCGCGGACTCAAGGAGAAGTATCCCGACTGCACGCTGGACTACTTCAGCGGCGAGCGCACGCGCGAGTTGGAGGAAGCCCTGCCGTCCATCGACGCGCGATTCTCGGTGTTTGGCAACCCGAACGCGCTGCAGGAGTTGCCTGAGTTTATCAAGCAGCGGCGCGCCGTCGCGGGCGAGTACGACCTCGTCATCAACTGCGACTTCCACCCCACGATGGCGTTCGTGGCGCATCTGCTGCAGCCCCGCTATGTGGTGGGCAAATGTTTCGGTCCCGACCTGCGCGAGGAGGTGCCCAAGCCCCCTGACAAGCTACACCGCTTGCACGACGAGTTCTGGAGCGCGCCCGACCTCCTGCAACGCTACGGCGACCTCCTGAACAGCACCTACATCGGCGAGATCTGGTGTCGACTGGCGTTTGTGGAGACCGATTTTTACCGCACAGAGGTTCCCACGCGCGACCCTGAGTGCGAGATTCCTGAGGTGTTAATCTCCACCGGCGGGCGGCGCAGCGCGAAGCTCTGGATCCGCGACTACTGGAAGCAGGTCATCGACTGGTGCTTCGCGCAGGGCTATCGCGTGGGACTGCTGGGCGACACGCCGCAGCGTCAGAGCGCGGTGTATCACACGGGGGACACCGAATCGTGGCTGCTGGCGAACACGCCGCTGATTGACCTGCGCGGGCGGTTCAGCCTGCCGCAGGTGGCGGGCGCACTGGAGCGGGCGAAGGCGTGCGTCTCGGTGGATAACGGGATTATGCATATCGCCTACAGTGTGCGCACGCCCACGATTGCGCTGTTCGGGGCAAGCCCGTGGATGGTGTGGACGCCCCCTGTGCCCCACTTGCACCTGATTCTGCCCGAAGAGCCGTGCAGCAAGTGCTATGAGAACCGTTTCCGCAACGCCGACTGCCTGCTGGAGCGGCATCAGTGCATGCTGAGCGTGCGTCCCGAGCGGGTGATTGAGCGACTGCAGGGGATTTTAAGATA
>CAYYCA010000137.1:0-6189 GCA_964470265.1 uncultured Fimbriimonadales bacterium
TTGTCCCGTTCTCCATCGCTTGATAGACTCAACTTCCGCTTGCGCTTCCTCGAAGGTCTCCGCGCCGATTCGCACGGGGATACCCATCTCGACGAATCGTTTCTGGAGCGCTGCACGATGGACACCAAGCAACTCCGCTGCCTTGCCTAAGCTGATCTGCTCATCCAGGTAGGCGTCAATGACAACAGCCCACCGAAAGTTCTCATCCTCGGAGAACGCACGCTCCAGAACCTTTGCAGTGAGTTCTGGGCGACGATGCGATAAGCGCAGGAACTGTTCCTCAAGCCAAGCGGGCGCAACTTTGTCCATGGTCTCACCCAATCCTATAATACCTGACATCGCCAAGTATTTCAAACGCCCAAGCCGCCATCACCTCTGCAACTGCTCCTTGCGAAGACACTGTACGGTCTCCGCAATTCGTTGCGCACGCGTGGCAGGCGTCCGTGCGCTCTCAATCCAGCGGAGATAACCCTTACGGTAGAACGGCGCGATGGACTCAAAAAACGCCTGAGCATCGGGATCCGCTTGAATCGCTTCGCGAATGTCCGCCGCCAGTTCGTCCAGCAGCGGACCTTCCAGACGGAGATGACACTCAACGCGCTGGTTCGGTTCAACCCCATTATCTTTCAGCCATGTCGCGCCAAGGGGTAAAACGACTGCGCCCTTTTGTTGCTCCGTGCGCCCCCGAAAGGGACGACCTGCGATTTCGCCCGTGAGATAATAGTGCGGCTTTTCACCCCATCGCTGCGGAAGGTCGTCAGGCATCACAACCCAGCAACGCGAGCCTTGTTTCACGACAGAAGTAGTGAATCGAAGCGTATAATCGTTCATGGACGGACTCCTGTAGGAAGTTTACCTAAATCCAAGTTGCTACCTATCAATGCTCAATAGGCGAGATTCCTCGCTCCGCTCGGAATGACAGGCGTTGCCTGCCCAAAAAACCGCCATTCCGAGCCGAAGGCGAGGAATCTCAATCCTTTGCCTCGCCTCGCGTATGCCTCAGGCAGGAATTCAACAGGCGCAACCGAAATTCCGCCCTATGTTCTTATGCAGTGCGGTGATTGCCCGCGATGAGTTAGCGGCGAGCCCGCAGCCATTAGCGATGAGTACGAGGTTATACGCTCTACGCATCGGCGACCGTTTGGCGGATGAAGTGCGAGGCAAGCAGGAGACTACTAATGCGTAAACGCTGGTTGCGGAACCTGGCGGCGCACGGCGCGATTTTGCTGTTGCTTGCGCTGTGGATGTTGCCCATCCTGTGGATGCTCTCCACCTCGCTCAAGCCCGACGACGAGCTGTTCACGGAGGAGATTCGCTGGATTCCACAGCGCATCGCATGGGAGAACTATCAGAACGCGCTGACCACCTTTCCGTTCTGGCTCTATTTGCGCAACACGCTGATAATTGCGGGGCTGACTGCGCTGGGCACGGTGCTGAGCTGCTTGCCGCCGGCGTATGCGTTCGCGCGGCTGCGCTGGCGCGGACGCAACTTCTGGTTCTGGGCGATGCTTAGCACACTCATGCTGCCCCCGCAGGTCACGCTGTTGCCCGTGTTTCTGCTGTTCCGCTGGCTGGGCTGGGTGGACACGTTCCTGCCGCTGATTGTGCCCGCGTTTCTGGGCAACGCCTTTCTGATTTTTATGTTGCGCCAGTTCTTCATCACGCTGCCACAGGAACTGATTGACGCCGCGCGGCTGGACGGCTGCAACGAGTGGACGATTCTATGGAGGCTGGTCGCGCCGATGTCTAAGCCTGCAGTGGCGACGGTCGCGCTCTTCTCGTTCGTGTGGGCGTGGACAGACTTTATGGGACCACTGATTTATCTAAACGACTCCAGCAAGTTCACGCTGGCGGTGGGGCTGCAGTATTTTCTGGGGCGGCACGGCGAGCAGTGGAACCTGCTGATGGCGGCGGCGACGGTGGTCACTGCGCCGCTGGTGGTGCTGTTTCTGATTACGCAGCGCGCCTATGTGCGCGGGATTACGCTGACGGGGCTGAAGGGGTGATTACCGTATCCACTGGGGCGGCGCCAGCGGACGCTGATCCCGCTTCTGGTCTATCAACGACTCGGGGATACGCACAAAAACCGCCGATAGGTCGCCACGCGGCTCGGTACCGCCGCCATAGGGAACGAATCCCCCGTCGTCTACACCATTCTCGCTGACGGAGTAGAGCAGAAATCCCCGTTGCGCGTCCACCTGATAGCAGAACGGCTTGCCCGAAAACGGATCAATCGCCATTTCGCCCAGCCTCAGCGCCTCCAGTGTTGGGGGATACTGCCCTGTGCGCTGCCTGTGGAGGCGAATTGCCGCTGTGCAACCGATGAGCCGAAAAGTAGCCGCCTCCGCCGCTTCACGCGAAACTAAGTGATGTATCGATACGGGATACAGAATGGCGTTGAGCAGCTGCTTTGGCTCCTCACGAAAAACAGATGAATCGCGCTCATGGAAGGGTTTCCGCGCTTCTTGAATCTGCCGCTCCACCATTCGATGAAACTCTGGCAACGACAAGTTGACCAGTATGCGCGTCACTGCTCGACGTTCGGGCGTGTCTGCCATCGCAGGGGACAATTCGCTCAAGGTGCGCTTGCCCTGATCGATATCGGCGAAGATGGCTAGGATAGCGTATCGTTCCTCTTCCAACGCTTTATAAAACGGCGTGCGGCGCGTTTCATAATCGCGTACAATCTGGATGAGTCGTTCGAGTGTCTCTGTATCGTTTATGCGGGGCAGCTCCTCGCGCAGGGGCGCCAGCGCGATTGTGTTTAGCGATACGCCTACAAGATAGCCGAAAGTCGCGCTGCCCGTGCGAATCTGTTCGGCGAGGCGGTTGACACGCTCCATACGCTCCAGCGCCTCGGGGTAGCGTTTTCGGCGCAGCGCCTCGCGTATAAAGTAATGCTCGGCGCGCGCGATGCGTCGCATCTGCGCATATTCGGGGAAACGCTCGTTGATGTCGTAGGCGTAGACGGCTTTGCTGGGTAGTTGTGTGAGCGGCGCGTACGCTTTCAAGTACGGCTCGATGCGCGTCAGGTAGTAGACCCGCTCTGCCTCTGAGATGGGCTTATCGCGCAACAGAGCGTCCTCCGCCTGTTTGAAGCGGGTATCGGTATCCAGCGTCGCCCACATCTGCTCGGCAATCCGACGGTACTCGGCATAGGCGTTGTTGGGTGGATAATCGCGTGTAGGAATCTCGATCCGTGGCGGGCGGAACAGCCATATCAGCCCCCCTGCGCAGACTATGAAGCCTACCAGAAGCACTGCTCCACACCCAATCAGCCATCGGCGCATACTTTAAACATACCCGCTGAATCCCGCTTGAGACAACTCTCAGTGCCAAATGGGTAAAATCGCATACGCCTATGATTGCGCCGCGGTGGTGGTTCGACCTGCAACAGTACCGACAACGCCTGCAGCAGTATTCCGACGAGGAGCTGCTGGATGTCTATTTTCATATCCATCCAGTGCGGTATCAGTCGCACTATCTGTGTGTGTTGCGCGAGCTGCGCCGTCGGGGGATTAAGCCGCAGATTGCGAATCGCCCGTTTGCGGGGGTGCGCTGGGATTTGCCGCAGTGGGTGGGTGCGTTGGGCTGGCTGGGTCGGTCGCGTTGGGGTTCGCGCGTGGCGTTCGGGCTGCTGACGCTGCTACTATCGCTGGCGCTGACGGGGCTGCTGCTCGCGCCGCTGTGGGTTGCACTGAAACTGATTCGGTATCTGGATCCGTTCACGGCGTTTATGATGCTGATGGGCATGGTGTGGGCGTGGGGTATTGGAGTGGGCGCGACATGGCGTGCAGGCGCGCGGGGCGGGTGGTTCTTGCTCGCGATCGTGGGCGGGAGCGTGGCGTTGTGGGGCTTTTTGCACACGCAGGCGTTCGCGCGGATTATTGAGGCGTTGCGCCAACCCCTACCAGGCGGCGGAGGCAGTTGGGGATTCTGAAAGCGGCTACTCGCTCTCAGGCGGCTCAAACGCGTTCCGATAGTGCCGTATCTGCACGGGGAACACCGTCATATCCACGACCACCACATCGAATCGGCACTCGCGGAAGCTGAGGTTGGGATTCTCGTCGATAAAACGCTGGGCAAGGCGGGCAAGCTGCGCCTGCTTGCGCGAGTCGATGCTCTCCTCGCCTGCGCCGTAGGCGAGCGTGCGCCGCGTTTTGACTTCGACGAACGCCAGTGCGTCGCCCTCCAGCGCGACGATATCCAGCTCGCCCTCGCGCTTGCGCCAGTTGCGTGCAAGAATCGCATAGCCCTGCGCTTGCAGGTACTGCGCCGCCTCCTCCTCACCCCGACGGGCTAAACGAACGCGATTCATACCCCTCGTGGCACGGGCGTCCCCGCCCGTGCAGTCTACGCTTGAGCGGGACGCTCAAGCCACAACCCTGCCTATGCACTTGAGCGGGACGCTCAAGCCACTTAGTCGCCGACCATGCCGAAGTTAAATAGTACGATGAGCAGATCCGCATCGTCCACCCTGCCGTCGCCGTTCAGGTCGATCGACGGGTTGTTCTGCCCGAAGTTGAACAGCACCTGCAGTAGATCGGCGTCGTCGATGCGGTTGTCGCCGTTCACATCGCCAGGGATGAGCGTCAGGTTGAGTCCGCTCACGCCGGGGTAGCGCATGCGGGCGTTCGGAACGCGCTTGAGCAGCGTGCCCTGCGCACGAATGGCGAGGTCGTAGTAGCCCAGATAGTTGAAAAAGCTCACGGAGAAGTCGCCCGCGGCGTTCAGCGTTCCGCTCTGAGTGACAAGCGCGTTCCCGTCGCCCTGCGGACGCAGCACGACCTCCACCGTGCGCCCGTTGTAGCTGCCCGCATAGCTTTGAATCTGCACCCGCCCACGCACAGGCACGGTCAACGCCTTCTCCACCGACGCCTGCAGGTTGATAATCCCGTGCGCCACATAGTTCACAGGCGTCGCAGTGCTTTCGATAAGTTCCCGCACCGCCTGCGCCCGCGCGACAGAGCGGTCGGTCGGACCGTCGGCGACAAGCGCGTAGAGCAGCGCCGCCTGCGCCGTCACAAACGGCGCGGCGTAGGAGGTGAAACCACCCCGATTGCGACCGTAAGTATTTACGCCATCCCGCGTAGTCGAGTACACATCCCCACTGGGCGCCGCCACGTCCACCCAGTTTCCATAGGTGGAGACACTGGAGCGCGTACCGTCCAGATTGCACGCTGCGACAGCGATGCAGACGGGGTACCAGGCGGGATAAAAAGGATTCATGTTGTTTTCGTTGCCCGCTGCGGCGACGACAACCACTCCAGCGTTCCATGCGCTAATCAAGGCGTCCCTAACAAGATCCCAAGCAGGCGCGTAATTGCGACTGCCTAAACTGAGATTGATTGCGTGCGCGCCCTGCGTGACGGCGTATCCGATACCGTCGAGCATGTCGTTTAGCCATCCTGTTCCATCATCCCGAAACACTTTCACAGGTAGGATTTTGCCTTTGGGTGCAACCGCCGCCACGCCGCGGCTATTGTTGGTGGCTGCGCCTGCAATACCCGTTACGAAAGTGCCATGCCCAAAGGGATCGCTCGGGTCGTCGTCGCGCACGCCGCTCGCGTCGCCGCCGAAGTCGTAGCCGGGCAACAGGCGCGGTTGCAGGTCTAAGTGATCCAGCCGCACGCCTGTATCCAGAATCGCCATGATGAAGCGATCGTCGCCGCGCCAGAGCGCCCATGCCTGCGGCGCGCGGATAAACGGCAAGGCGGGTTGCTGGGGATAGAGCGGGTCGTTGGGCGTCCAGCCGTTGGCGAGGTAGACGCGCCAGTTCGGCTCGGCGGCTTCGAACCAGCCTGATTGGCGCAACTGCGCCGCCACGACCCGCATGTCGGCGTAGGGGCTGAACTGCCACAGCTCATAGTCAAAGTACTCGCCGCGACGAACGAGTTGCGCGCCGGCTACCTGACGCGCCCACTCGCGTTGCAAGGGTGTTATCCCGTCGCGAAACTTCACCAGAACCTGACCTGGCGCGTAGTCCAGTTCAGGCGTTTCTATCGTGCCGCGCAGCCCTTGCTGCGCCAGAGCCTGCCCTAATCCAAGACACAACGCAAGCGCGTAGACAAACAAGGGTTTCATACCCTCTATTATACATCGATTCGCGATGCGAGGACGCCCACTAATAAGTGCCTCGATTAAATCGTCCCTGTTCCACATCGCTTCGCCCCCCTCCGTAAGGTTCCC
>CAYYCA010000138.1:0-6092 GCA_964470265.1 uncultured Fimbriimonadales bacterium
CGCCGACGCTCACAAATCGCCCCACCCTTGCCGATAATTCCTCTCGTGAGCAGGTTCAGGTCGTGGCTCTGGCAACTCGTGGGGGGCGACGCGCCCTACGAACGCACGCTCCTCGCCGAGGTGCTCTCCATTCTGGGTGAACACGCTTTCGAAACTCACAAGCGTACTGCCGAGGCGACACGCCAGGCGTTTTCCGAACTGAGCGACCAGGCGCACGCAGGCGAACTGGATGGGATTATCCCGTTCGTCCGCCAGCAGCGACGCGACGAGCAGCAGTTCGTCGAGGGACACCTGAACGACCTGCGTGATTTGGCGTGGAATCTGTTGAGCGCGCTCTCAAAAGTCGCTCAGGGCGAAGCGCAGGACGATGCCGCCCTGCGCCAGCAGGTGCAACGGCTCACACAGCAGACTCAGCGACCCGACGCCCTGAATATTCAAGCCTTGCGCCAAACCCTGCAATCGCTGACAAGCCTGATTGAGCAGCGCGAGCAACGCCACCGCCAGACCCTCAATCAATTGCAGGGGCAGATACACCATCTGATGCGCGAACTCGCGCAGGCGCGCCGCGAAAGCACGACCGACCCGCTCACGGGACTTTACAACCGCAGGGCATTTGAAGAAACGCTGCGCCACACCGTCGGGCTGAATCGGCTCTTTGGCTATCCCGCGACGATGCTGCTACTTGATATCGACCACTTCAAGCAGATTAACGACACCTATGGGCACACGGTTGGCGACGCGGCGTTGAAGTGGATTGCCGAGCAGATTGTGCGCGTGTGCAAGCGCAAGAGCGACTTCGCCGCGCGCTATGGCGGCGAGGAGTTCGTGATTATCCTGCGCGAGACCTCGCTGCGCGACGCCCAGAAAATCGCCCAGCAGTTAGCCGAGCAGGTGCGCAAAAGTCCGCTCTCGCTTCCCGACAGCGAACCGCTGCGCCTGACGGTCTCCATCGGCGTCAGCGAGCTGCAACCCCACGAGAGCGAGGACGAGTGGCTCCGTCGCACGGACGCCTTGCTCTATCAGGCGAAGCAGGCGGGACGCGACCGCGTGGCGGCTTAGGTCGTCTCAGGCAACCGACGCATCGGCGGACGCTTGCCGTAGGTGAGGCTCCGCCACAGCCATTCCATCGGACCGTACTGGTAGCGCGTCAGCCAGAGCGTACTCCACGCGACCTGCACACCCCAGATTAGTACCGTCAGCCCCACGCCCTGCGCGACCCCCACCTTGCCGTGCAGCCCCAATCCGTAGCCATAGAAGAGCAGCGTGCAGATTACCGACTGCATCAGGTAGTTCGTGAGCGCCATGCGTCCCGCGGCGGCGACGGGCGAGAGAGCGCGTTGTAGCCCCTCTGACGCCGTCCACAGCCAGCCAAACGCGCCGACATAGCCCAGCGCGAGGATTGGTCCGAAGATAATTCCCAGCGTGAGCCAGGCATAGCGGAGCAACTCGTTCTCTGCGCGGAGCGCGTTCAGCAAGCCCGTCGCATAAAGCCCGTTCGTCGCCAGTCCGACTGGCAGTCCTATCCCCATCAGCCAGAGCATCAGCCGACGATACTCCCGCAGCCGCTCGAAAACCCCCAGCTTGCCGAAGTAAAGCCCCAGCAGGAACATCATCAGCACATTCGGCGTGAAGAAAATCGCGTTCGTGAACATCAGCAGCCACTCGATGAAGCGGAACTTCTGCGCTTCCCAGTAGCTTCCTGTGGCGTACGCTTGTCGTCCTTGCTCGATATAGGCGGCGAGAAAGTCGCTCTGTGCGGCGCCAGTCCCGGAAGGCGCGCTCACAAAAAGGAGACCGCTACAACTCAAACAGCAGAGCGACTGAATCCCCCATAACCCCAGTACCCAGTAAAGCACAGCGCGCGGGCTGAAATTACGAAACAGCAACAGCACCATCCCCGACAGCGCGTAAATCAACAGCACATCGCCTGTCCAGATGAACAGCCCGTGGAACGCGCCAAAAGCCAGCAGCGCCAGCAGCCGCCGCAGCATAATCCCGGTCGGATTCAGTCCACGCGCCTCCAGCCGTCCTGTCTGCAAGGCGAACCCCAGCCCGAACAGAAATGCGAAGATTGGGTAGAACTTGCCCATGAACAACGCCTGAATGAACCAGAAGGCAATCCGGTCGACAGGTTGCGCAAGGCTCTCCAGTCGCGGGAACATCTCCAGCGTCGATAGCCCTTTGAACGACGCCATATTCACCATCAAAATTCCCAGCAAAGCGATTCCGCGCAGGGCGTCCAGCGCGTGAATACGCTCCGACTCGCTCACCGGTCGGGCGTCTGTTGTCTGTGTCATAGTTCAGATAAGCCGATTTCGCGCGGCGGCGCTGAGCGGCGCGTCGATGAAGGCGTAGACCCAAGTAATGAACATCATCAGCGCCGTAAATAGCTGGAGGTTGCTCATCGTGCCTCGCGCGCGCGCGGGGTTGACCAGATACGCCAGCAGGTTGTAGATAAAATCGCTTCCGCCGGGCGTGGCGAGGAAGACAATCGCCCCCACAATCATAATCCCCAGTATAATCCCGCCCTTGACGAACTGCCCGTTGTAGAGTTGCCCGACGCCGGGCATCAGCAACGAGAGCAGGAACGCCAGTCCGGGGTTGCGCGGCAGCGCGATTTCGTCGCCTGTGCCTTTGCCCTCCAGGGCGCGCTCCCACTGCTGATATTGCTCCTGCTGGCGTGTGAGTTGCAGCACGGCTTCGGCGTATTTACGCTCAATAAGGGCGTTGGTGGGGTCGAGTTCGTGCGCTTTTTTGTAAGCGTCGTGTGCGCCCTGCCAGTCGTTCGCCTCGCGCTGGTAGTCGCCGAGCAGCTCCCAGACGCCCGCATTCTCGGCGTCCAGCTCCAGCGCCTGCTGGAGTAGTTCTTTCGCCTTGCTCCGTTCGCCGCGCACCTGATGGATGTGCGCCAGACGGAGCAGTCGCTCAATCTCTTCGCGCTTCGGATCCAGCTCGCTTCCGAGGTTCATCGCCCGTATGTTCCCTGAGACTTTCAATCAGCGGGGCGTTCTGCCAGAACGCCTCCAGTCCGTAGTGCTGGCGCGCCTCCTCGCGCATGATATGCACTACCACATCGCCGTAGTCCAGCAGTACCCAAGTCGCCTCGCGGTAGCCTTCCACACGCAGGGCGCGTTCGCCTGCTTCGCGAAGGGCGTCCTGAATTTTGTCCGCTATCGAACGGATATGCACATCCGAGTTGCCGCTACAGACGATAAAATAGTCTGCAATCAGCGTTTTGCCTCGTAAATCGAGCGCATTAATCCGCTCGGCTTTGGCGTCTTCCGCCGCGTTCAGAATCATTTGACGCTTCTGTTCCGTCGTCATATCACTCTGGCTCCAGATACAATCGATGTTGCTGGATATATTCTATCACATGCGGGGGCGTCAGGTAGCGGATGGAGCGTCCCTGTCGCACACGCTGTCGGAGGTCGCTTGCGCTGATGCCCAGCGGCGTCATCATGACGGGCTGGATGTGCTGGCGAATCGGGTCGGGCAGCTGCGCCAGAGTCGCCTGCAGGTCGTAGTGGGGGCGCACGCCGACCAACAGCCTGCACTCCTGCGCAATCGCGTCGGGTTCGCGCCAAGCCGTAAAGCCCTGCAGCGCGTCCGCGCCCAGAATCAGAAACAGCTCGGCATTTGGGTATTGCTGGCGCAGCGTCCGCACCGTATCGATGGTGTAGGAAACGCCGCCGCGCTGGATTTCCATGTCGGAGACCTCAAAGCGCGGGTTGTCCTGCACGGCAAGACGGAGCATCTGCAGGCGGTGAGCAGGGTCGCTCAGCCGCTCGGCAGTGCGGAACGGCGAGATATGGGCAGGTATGAACAGCACGCGCTCCAGATTCGCCGCCTCGCACGCCTCCTCCGCCAGACGCAGGTGCCCGTAATGCACAGGGTCAAAAGTGCCGCCAAACAGTGCCAGACGCATATTACTCAGGCAGAGGTCTCCCTTTCGTTTCAGGCGCAAAGCGCAGGACAAGCAAGCCAAACAGGAACACGCTCGACAGAATTGTCGCTGCCCAGCGGATGTCGTAGACGGCGGTCAACAAGCCGAAAGTGTAGGGACCTGCAATCGCGATGTAGCGCGCCACATTATAGCAGAAACCGACGCCCGTGGCGCGCAGGCGCGTGGGGAACAGCTCAGGGAAGTAGACCGCATAGCCCGCAAAGAGCGAGGTGGTGAAAAAGCCCAGCAGCGGGTACATCACCAGCGCGCGCTCGAACGAGGTCGTCAGGAAAAAGGTCGCAGGTACGACAATCAGGCAGGCGAGGAAGGTGAGCGCGAAAGTGGGCTTCCTGCCGATGCGCTGCGCCAGAATCGCCCAGCCCAGCATTCCGAAAAACGCGCCCACCTGCTGCATCATCACAGCGTAGGTCTTGCGCTCCTCTACGAGCTGGTTCAGCGCGGGGTCGTTCTGCGGGTTAATCGCCTGCTTGAGCAGTTCGGGCGACCATGTGCCGATGCCCCAGAAGCCGATGACGCCCACCGCCGCCAGCCCGACGCCGATAAGGGTGTGATGGCGCCAACGCGGGTCTTTGAACAGCTCCGCAAATGAGCCGAGTTTCTCGCCAATCGCGCGGGCGCGATGCCAGCTTTCGGGTTCGCGCACAAATAGACGTATCACAAACACCAGCAGGGCAGGGAAAAAGCCCACGGCGAACGCCCAGCGCCAGCCGAGGTTCGGATTCGCGCCCACCAGCAGATAAATCACCGCCGCGAGCAGGTTGCCAATCGCCGAGCATGCCTGCATAATGCCGAGCGCGGTAGGGCGGGCGTGCGCAGGGAAGGTCTCCGCTACGAGCGCCGCGCCCGCCGCAAACTCGCCGCCGATGCCCAAGCCCACCAGAAAACGCAGAATCGCGAACTGCTCCCATGTTTGCGCGAACGCGCTCAACCCTGTGAAGCCCGCGTACATCAGCACGGTAATCATCATCGTGCGGGTGCGCCCAAGCTTGTCGCCGACAATCCCGAACAGAAAGCCCCCCGTCGCCCAGCCCGCGATGAAAAGCATCTGCACAATCCCTGAATAGTAGGCGACCTGCTCTTTGGGGGCGTTGGGACCGAGCAGCTCCGTCATCGCAGGCTGACGCGCCAGTACATAGAGCCACTGATCCATCGTGTCGAACAGCCAGCCGAGCGCGGCGACGGTCAACACGAGCCAGTGGTAGCCCGTCAGCCCGTGATACCAGCGTTGGGGGCGTGTTTCGGGGGCAATCGACATTTAGAGCAGTCCCGCCTGTTTCAACAGTTGCGCGAATTCGGGGTATTTCTCGATCTCGGCGCGTATCCCCTGCAACTGCTGCTTCGCCATCGCGCCCATCGGACTGTTCGCGACGCCGCGCAACTGGCGCTCCAGCGTCCGCCGCAGGCGGGGAGTCACAAACTGATTGAACGAGCCGAACACCGTGTCCTGCACCTGAACCTTCCAGCCGTCCTCCGTCTTCACCAGCACATAGGTCGGCTTGATGGTCTCCGTCTTGCCGTCCACTGCGACCTCCATCACCACTTTCGCTTTCGCGCGGTCGCCCTCTACCGTGACGGATTCGATAGTGACCTTCTGCGTCTGTCCCAGCGAGGCGTCGCCGTAGCCAGGGTAGATGGCACGTACTGGATCTATCCCCCCCGCCTGCCCCATCGCAGCGGCGGCAGCCAGCATCCCTACAATCGCGCCCGACTTATCGAGATACTGCTCCACTTTTTGAGTATCGTTGGCTTTCGCGGCGGCGAAGAACTGGTTCAGCGCGTACTGGGGCGACTTGGTGTAGACCAGAAAGTACCACGCGCCCACGCCAATCCCCGCCAGAAGCAGCAGGAACACGAGTATCCCTAAAACCCGACCCGATTCGCGTTTCGCCATAGGGTTCACCTCAGAAGCAGGTTTCGGCGGGCGGGGAGAGATTCCTGCCCCAAAAGCCCCTCATGGGAGGATTATACTGGCTGGGATTTCAAGTACCGTAAAAAGACCTTCGTGAGGGGCGCGCCCGTCTTGTTCATCCTCACCCCCAGCCCCGCTCCGTAATGGGGTTTGAATAATAAACTGACCATTCCCCCTCCTTTAGGTTCCCCCCGCTACGCGAGGGGAACCAAGCAAGGC
>CAYYCA010000139.1:0-1336 GCA_964470265.1 uncultured Fimbriimonadales bacterium
CCGTCTTGCGCGAGTTGCTCAGCCGTCCAGGCGAGGTCTATCGGGTGTTGGAGCCGATGGCGCGGTTGGGCGTGTTGGGCTGGGCGTTCCCGCCGTTTGCGCCGCTGCTGACCCTGCCTGCGGGCGACCCGACGCACGAGTTCACTGTCGGCGAACACACGCTGCAAGCCCTTCGCCTGCTGGACGGCTACGCGCGGGGCGAGGGCAACCCGCTGTGGCGCACGATTCTGGAGCAGCTGCCCGCGCCAGAGATTCTCTATATGGCGCTGCTGCTGCACGACGCGGGCAAGGTCGACCCCACGCGCCCGCATGCGGAGGTGGGGGCGGAGCTGGCGCAGCAGTCGCTCCGCGCGCTCGGCTGGCGCGACGCTGAGGTGGAGGAGGTGGCGTTTCTGGTGCGTCACCATCTGCTGATGGCGCAGACCGCCCGCCAACGCGACCTGCACCTGCCCGAAACGATTCGCGAGTTCACCCGCGTGGTGAACACGCCCGAACGCCTGCAGATGCTGTATCTGCTGACCTGCGCCGACACGCAGGCGGTGGGCGAGCGCATCTGGACGCCCGCGCAGGCGAGCTTTTTGCAGGAGTTGTATCGGCGCAGCCTGCGGGCGCTGGAGGAGGGCTTGCCCGACGATGCGCCTGCGCTGACCGCCGTGCGCAAACGCCTGCAGCGCGCCCTCACCAAGCATCCGATTGCCGAAGCGGAAATCGCGGCGCACATCGAGCAGATGCCGTCGGGCTACCTGCTGAACACGCCGCCAGAGCAGATTAGCCTGCACATTCACTACATCCAGCGCGTGCGGGCGGGCGAGGGGGCGGTGGTGGAGTTCCATAATGCGCCCGACGCCCCCTACACCGAGCTGACGCTGTGTACCTTCGATGACCCGCAGCCGGGCTTACTGAGCAAGATTGCGGGCGTGTTGTATGCGTATGAGGTGGAGGTGGCGTGGGCGCGTGTGCTGACCCGCGAGGACGCGCCGCGCGTGGCGTTGGATACGCTGGGGCTGACGGTGCGGTCGCGTCCGCTGTCGCCCAATCAGTGTGCCGTGCTGGAGCGGGCGTTGCGCCAGGTGCTAACGGGCGAGCGGGCGGTATCCGACCTGCTGCGCGAGCATGGCAAAGACCCCGACGCCCCGCTGCGCGTGAGCCAGCTGCAGCTGCACGACGACGCTTCCGACGCCTACACGGTGGTGGACTTGCATACTGCGCCTGATTTGGGGGCGTTGTATCGGGCGGCGTATGCGCTGTCGCAGTTGGGCTGGAACATTCACAGTGCGCGGTTTGGCTTATGGGCGGGTCGGGCGGTGTTGAGCTTTTATTGCACGGATGCGCAGGG
>CAYYCA010000139.1:1436-6081 GCA_964470265.1 uncultured Fimbriimonadales bacterium
GGAGGCGTTCGGCATGACCAGCCCGTTTCCTGGCATGGATCCGTATTTAGAGAGCAGCAACTTCTGGGGCGGGGTGCATCTGAGCATGATGACCTACATGCGCAACGCGCTGCAGAAGCAACTCCGCCCGCGCTACTATGTAAGTCTTGAGGAGCGGATGTATGTCGCGGAGACGGCGCGGGTCATCCAGCCTGATGTGGCGATTAAGCATCGCGAGTCGCCCCGCGAAGGCGGCGTCGCCGTGCTGCAGGCAACCTACGACCCGCCGTTTGTGCTGCAAATAGAGCGCACGGAACACACCGAGGGCTATATCCACATCCTTGACCGCGAGCAGGGAATGCGCGTCGTGACCGTGATTGAACTGCTCAGCCCCACGAACAAAGAGCCGAACTCCCCAGGGCGGGAGTTGTATCTGCGCAAGCAGAGCGAGATTCTCAAAAGCGATGTGCATTTGGTGGAGATTGACCTGCTGCGCGACGGCGAATACACGCTTGCGCCGCCGCTGGGACGCTTGCGTGAGCGGTTGGGCAAGCCGTGGCACTATCTGATTAGCATCAGCCGCGCCGACGCGCCTGAGTTTTGGTTGTACCCGCGCACAGTGCGCGAGCGGCTGCCCGTGATTCCGATACCGCTGGCAATCGGCGAGAGTGAGGTTGCGTTAGACTTACAGGCGATTTTCAATCAGTGCTACGAGGACGGCGCGTATGCGGATGTGATTGACTATCGTCAGCCCCCGCCGCCGCCATCATTCGGCTCTGAGGATGAGGTATGGATCGATGAGCTTCTGAAGGGGAAGGGGTTGCGATGACCACGTACGACTTTTTATAAGTGCTTTCCGCAAGAAATGATTCTGAAAGAGATTCCTCGCTTCGCTCGGAATGACATCAGTTGTCATTCCTTGCAAAGCGAGGAGTCTCTTCCAGATCATTTCTTGTGGGAAGCACTATTATTGGTGGCACGGGCGTCCCCGCCCGTGCCACAGGGACTACTTCACCTTCGCGCTCAAGCCCTGCGCCATCTTGATCTCGGTCGCATGGTTGACCGTGAAGGCGACCTTGTGCGTCACAGCGTCAAAGAGGGCGGACGCGCTGGGGTGTCCGTTGCCACTGCCTTTCACGCCGCCGAAGGGCAGATGCACCTCCGCGCCGATGCTCGGTAAGTTTACATACCCCACGCCGAACTCGCAGTTGTCGCGCACATAACGCCACTTGCGATAGTCCTCCGTAATCACCGCCATCGCCAAGCCGTACTTCGTGTCGTTGTAGACATGGATTGCCTCGTCAATGTCGCTCACAGGAATAATCGCCACATGGGGGCTGAACGCCTCCTCCTTGAGCGCGAAGCTGTCGGAGCGATGACGCATGCGATACACGAACGGCGCGACGAAGTGCCCATACTGATACTCGCCCTCTTTCAGCACGCCGCCAGGCAACAGTACCTCCGCGCCTTCCTCAATCGCCTTCTGGTTGTGATACAGATACTTCTCCACACCCGCCTCGTTGATGAGCGGCCCCATGAAGGTATCTTCGTGCAGCCCGTTGCCAATCTTAATCTGTCGGGCAAGCTCCACGAAGCGTGGGGTGAACTCTGGCTCCAGCTTCTCGTGGATGATGATGCGGTTCGACGACACGCAGCGCTGCCCGCTGGTCTTGAACGCCGACAGAATCGCGGCATGGAGCGCAATGTCGAGGTTCGCATCATCCAGCACAATTACGGCGTTCTTGCCGCCCATCTCTACCGCAGCGAACTTGTGCTGCTTCGCGCACTCCTCGATGATGTAGCGCCCGACGGCGTAGGAACCCGTGAACACCACCACATCCACCTCGGGGTGATGGACGAGCGGGTCGCCTGCGTCTTCGCCCGGACCGTGAACCACATTGAACACGCCTGGCGGGAAGCCTGCTTCCACGAACAGTTCGGCAAGGACATGCCCACAGATGGGCGTGTCTTCCGACGGCTTGAACACGACCGTGTTGCCTTCCAGCAGACTGGGCAGGATTGTCCAAAGCGGGATGGCGATGGGGAAGTTCCAGGGGGTGATGCACGCCACAACGCCTTTGGGCTTGCGTAGGATGTAGGCGTCTTTCTCGGCGATTTCGCTATCGATAATCTCGCCGTGAGGCATCCGCGCCATGCCCGCCACATACTGCGTCATATGAAGCGCCTCTACCACATCGGCGCGCCCCTCGTTAATCGGCTTGCCGCATTCGCGCGTTACCAGCTCCGAGAGCGCGTTCAGGTCGCGCTTGATGAGCTGAGCAAGGTTATCGATGAGTTCACCGCGCTTGATGCGGGACATTTTGCGCCACATGTCGTAGGCTTCACGCGCCGCGCGTACTGCCTGATCGACATCGTTCGCGTTAGAGCAGGGGGCTGTGCCAATCACTTCGCGCGTATCGGCAGGGTTGCGACTCTCAAAACGGTTGCCCGAAGCGGACTCGCGCCACTGTCCACGAACAAGGTTCATCGCCTGTATTTGTTTCATCATACTCCCTCCTATCAAGTAGACTCGGCGTTGAGCCGTCAAGATTCTACCTGATGCTATCTAACGGCGTATCAGTTGCGTCGTCGGCGGTGACGCCGACGCTACGCGAGGTGCGTGCGTAGCGTCGGCGTCCCGCCGACGACGCAACTGATGCGCTAATTTGGAGAAGACAACGCGGCGATATGGAATAACGCTATTGGGGATTGACGATGGCAGGTAAGGCGAAGAAATCGGACGGAGGCGGCGAGGGCGGCGGCAAGGGCAAAAGCCCGATGCTGATGATGGTCGTCGTACTGATTGCCGGACTGGCGGGCGGGTTATTCGCAGGCAAGAGCTTCATGGCGCCCAAAGCGCCGCCGCCCCCGAAACCGCCTACCGTCGGCAAAACGCTGGACCTCGGCGAGTTCATCATCAATCTGGGCGACGAGAGCTACCTCAAGGCAGGCGTCGCGCTCGGTCTCAAGGAGGGGATTGACCCCAAGAAACTGGAAGAAGAGACCGCCCCCCTGCGCGATGCCGCGCTGATGGCGTTCTCGGGCAAAACACGCTCCGAACTCAACTCGCTGGAGGGCAAACACAAGGTCAAAGAGGAGATCCGCGAGCGCGTGAACGAGGTACTGGAACACAAAACGCACGAGAAAGAGAGCGTGCTGGAGGTCTACTTCACCGCGTTCACGACGCAGTAGCGGTAGAGCTATCCCTGCAGTCGCCTGAGCAGATAGACCGCCTCGACCGCCGCCGCGCCCTGAAACGCGGCGACGCCCACCAGCAGCGACGCCTCCACCGTCGCGCCGCCCAGCGTACGCGCCAACCACACACCGATTACCAGCCCCAGCGCGTTCACTGCCAGATTAAGCGCCATGCCCCTGTAAACCACCGCGGTTCTCTTCGCGTGAATCAGTGCGCCGCGTAGATAGGAGCCATACGCTGTGAGCGCAGGCAGCAACAGGCACAGCTGGAACCCATAGCGCACGGGTGCGCTCAACTCGCCCCTGAGCGCGAGCAGGCGTTCTGTAAAGAGGCTTGCCAGCGGTGTAAACGCAAGTAAGCCCAGCGCGAGCGTTGTACCCAGCGCGACCTTGTGCGTGAAGCGGAGCAGCTCGCGCGGGGGCGTTCCCTGCTGCAGTACGGCGACGCTCGCCTCCTGCAGCGCGAAGCCCCAACTGCGCAACGCCAGCAGCGAGCCGAACACCACCTGCCACGCGGCGATGGCGAGTTCCGGCTGCGGCAACCGCGCCAGCGCCGCCGCCGTAATCGGATGCACCAGCAGCGTGAGCAGCGTTGTGCCCGCCAGGGGGAGGTGAAACTTCCAAATGGCGCGTTGGGTGAGCGTCGCGCCCGTTTCAAAATGGCTCAGTACCCGCTCGCGCAGGATAGGCAGGGCAAACAGCGTCGCCGCGATTGCCTCCACAATCACGCCCGCCATGACCATACACGCGCCGACCACCGCGCCTGGCAGCCCATTCCACCACAACAGCCCCACGCCCACCGCCACGATGCTCGCCAGACGAATCGCTGTGCCCCAGCTGACGAACCGCGCGCCGCCGTAGCGCACCAGCACGCCCTGCAGAAACCGTCGCCAGCCAATCGCCGCCGTCCACAGCAGCATGACCTGCATCGCAACGCGCCCCGCCTCCGCCACACGCGCGGGCAACCCCAGCAATCTGAGCGCAATCCAGTCGTACAGGGGCGTGAAGGCAATCAGTGCAGTCAGCAGCGTGAGGCTAATCATCAGCGTCAGCACGAAGCGCAGTACCGCATAAAACGACTCGCGCCCGCCCACCAGCGCAATTGCCGTCGCCAACAACATAATCACAGGGCTTTCAATCAGCAGCGACAGCCCCAGCGCAACGCCAAAACCCGCAATTTGAATCGACGGCTCGGTAAATCGCGCCAGAATCGCGTTCGTGGCGGGCGACTCCAGCATCATCAGGGTAAAACTCAACGCCAGCGGAAACCAGACCCAGAAGATAGTGCGTTGGGCGACGGTCGTTTTCATAGGCAGGGTATAGGATACCTGTACAGAACTCGTCGGCGGGAACCCGACACTGCGGATGCCGTTCATAGCGTCGGCGTCCCCGCCCAATTTGCAACACTTGAACCCTGAGTTGGTAGCACTCGGCACGGATCCTGTAGGGGCACGCCCCCGTGCGTGCCCTG
>CAYYCA010000140.1:0-6041 GCA_964470265.1 uncultured Fimbriimonadales bacterium
GCTTGACACTCTGCGTGGGGTTGGGTATAATTCGGTCGCTTTTCCTGCGCCCGTAGCTCAGCGGATCAGAGCACCAGACTTCGGATCTGGGGGTCGGGGGTTCGAATCCCTCCGGGCGCGCCACGCTTACCCCATCACAATCAGCCGCTTGCCCGCCGTCATCGACGCCTGATAGTCCGCAAGGGCGCGATGCACTGCGCTCAGCGGATACCGTTCCGCAATCTCGGTGTGCAGCAGGTCGCCCAGCGCGCGCTGAACCTGCCTACCCAAACGCAGCTGCCCCCACACCGTGCGCTCCGAGAGCCAGTCTGCCAGCCAGAAGCCCTCAATCTGCTTCCGCTCGAAAATCAGGTCGCGCGGGTCTGCCATGAGCGGCGATTCAGAGAGCGCGCCATAGAGAATCAGGCGGCTTCCTGCGGGCATCGCCTTCAGCACGCGCGCCGCGAGCATCCCAGAAACCGCTTCCAACGCGATTCGGGCGTCCAGTGTGTGGCAGATTTCGCGGAGCTGCTTATCGAAATCGGGCGTTTCGCTGTTCAGCACATGCCGCGCGCCCATCGAGCGCAGCAGTTCCGCCTGCTCCTCGCGTCGTACGATGTGGACGCCCTCCACGCCGAAGCGCTGGCTCAGGCGTACCAGCATTCGCCCCACGGCGCTGGCGGCGGCGGTCTGCACAAAGGCGCGCTTATTGTCCCTGCGGACGATGTCCATCAACGCCCACGCCGTGAGCGGGTTCACGATAAGCGTCGCGCCCTGCTCGTCGCTCACGGAATCAAGAAGCGGGACACAGCGCGTGGCGGAGGTGAGCATATACTCCGCCCAGGTGCCGTCGCGTTGGTTGGGCGCGGCGCACGCCACACGCTTGCCCAGCAGCTGACGGCTGAGCCAGTCGTCGCCGGTCGCCACCACGCGCCCCATGCCCTCCCAGCCCGGCACAACGGGCAGCGGCTTCTGCACGCCATATAGCCCCTTCAGGAACATCAGGTCGGACGGGTTGATGGGCGCAGCGCGCATTTTCACCAACACCTGCCCACGCTCTGGCTTGGGCACGGGGCGCGTCTCGATGCGCAACGAGTCGGGCGCGCCGTCGTAGGCGTGCAGCACCGCCGCCTGCATCGTGTCGGGGATTGGTTCAATCGCTCTCATTCGGGGATTAGATCGAGCGTCCCTTTCTGCTCGTTGTAATAGGCTTCCAGAATGCGCAGGGCGACCTCATCAGGCTGGAGCGTTTTCGGGGGCATGCGGAACGGCACGCGCTCCCAGAACCGCGTCGCCACCGCGCCCGGGCGCACGACGGAAACCTTCCAGCGAGGCTGCTCTTTGGCGAGCACCTGTGCGAACACCTCCAGCCCCGCCTTCGCGGTCGCATACGCGCTGAGCCCCGGCAAAATCAGCTTCTCGCTGAGCGCGCCGATGTAAAACAGGTGCGGTTCGGGGCTAAACAGCGGGCTAAAAACGCGCGTCGCCACAAACGCGCCCGTCAGGTTCGCGTTCAGAATGCGATGCCATGCGTCGATGCTCATCTCGTGGATTTTCTGCGCCGTGATGTCACCCACGGCGTACACCAGCGCGTCGACCGAACGCCCGCCCAGCGACTGCAGGTGCGCTTCCAGCGACTGCGCTGCCTGCGTCATCTGCGCGAAGTCGGCGACATCGCTCACGGTATGCGCCCACTGCACGCCTTCAGCGAACCGCTCGGCATGACGCCCAATCGCCCAGACTTCCCATTCATCCTCTAAAAACGCCTTCGCAACGGACTGACCGATCGAACTGTCTGCGCCGATTAATAGTAAGTGCCCCATAGTGCGCGAATTGTACCTGAAGGATTGTCGCCCCCCTTGACATCCTGTCATTCATACTGGTATAATCACTCCATTCAAGGAGGGAACAGATGAACATCGTCTATTTTGACCTTGAGACGAAGTATCTGTCGGATGAAGTGGGAGGCTGGAGCAATATCGAGCGCATGGGGCTGGCCGTGGCGGTCACTTACAGCACGCAGCGCGGCGGGTTCGCCCACTATACGGAAAGCGAAGTCGGGATGCTCATCGACGAACTATGCAACGCCGACCTGGTGGTGGGGTTCAACATCCTGCGTTTTGACTATACGGTGCTGCGTCCCTACACGACGCGCGACCTGCGCCAGCTGCCCAGCCTCGATATTCTGCAGCATCTGGAGCAGCGGCTTGGGCATCGCGTCAAACTCGACTCCTGCGCCCAGGCGACGCTGGGCGCAGCCAAGGGCGGCGACGGAAAGCTGGCAGTGCGCTGGTTCCGCGAGGGACAAATCGACAAAGTAATCCGCTACTGCCGTCAGGATGTGGATATTGTGCGACGGCTCCACGAGTACGGCAAGCAGCACCGCCACATCTACATTGACAATTTCGGGACGCGCCGTAAGGTGGCGGTGAACTGGTAGGAAACAAGGGCTTCAACGCGAACAGACAATCACGCCATGCGGATTCTGCTCGGTTCCAAGACGCTGGAAGTGCGTCCTGTCGCACGCACTGCGCCGCTGCCCGACGATGCCGACGACCCTGCCATCTGGATTCATCCCCGTAATCCCCGCCTGAGCCTGATTCTGGGCACGAACAAAGCCCGCGCGCCCCGCGGGGCGATTGGCGTGTTCGACCTGAACGGACGCCTGCTTCAGCTGGTCTCGAACATCGACCAGCCGAACAATGTCGATGTCGCCTACAATTTTGCGTTGGGGCGCGAGCGTATCGATATCGCCGTCGCGACGGAGCGCTACGCCAGCCGACTGCGTATCTTTCGGATAGACCCTGCCCGCCGACGAATCGTAGACATCACCGACCCCGACGGCGCGAAGGTGTTCGCAGGCGAGGCGGAGGAGCGCGCCATGCCGATGGGCGTCGCGCTCTATCAGGCGGGGCGCGGCGAGGTGCATGCGATTGTCTCGCGCAAATCGGGTCCGAAGCAGGGCTATCTGCACCAGTATCGCCTCACGCCCACGCGCAACGGCAGAGTGGGCGTGCAGTTTATTCGGGCGTTCGGCGCGTTCAGCGGCGAAGGCGAAATCGAGGCGGTGTGCGTCGACAGCGAACTCGGCTATGTCTACTACGCTGACGAGGGCGTCGGGATCCGCAAGTACTGGGTCAACCCCGCCCTGCCCGAACGGGAACTCGCCCTGTTCGCGACCGACTACGAAGGCGATCAGGAAGGCATCGCCGTCTACGCGCCGAAACACGGCGGCGGCTACCTGCTCTGTACCGAGCAGATTGAGGGCGGCAGCAAACTGCACATCTACCCCCGCTACGGCAGACAGTCGAAGCCCATCGCCACAATCAACACAGGCGCGGACGAGACCGACGGGCTGGACGCCAGCGCGCACAACTTCGGCGCGCCGTTCGAATCGGGGCTGGTCGTCGCCATGAACAGCGAGGGGCGCAACTTCTGGCTCTATCGCTGGGCGGATATTGAAGCGGCGATGAAAAGAGGGCAGCATGAACTTTCCCCGCAATTTGCGTAATTAACCGCAGGGGAAAGCCATGCATCAGCATTTGGAAACGGGATTGGAGTCGCAGGCGCGCCCCGCGCCGCAGGAGCCGTCTGCTGGCTGGCGCGAGCAGCGATTCGCGCCTAAGGAAGTCAGCGAAATCCTCAGCATCGCGACCCGCCTGCAAAGCGAAGGCGTCAAAGGCGAGCAAATTCTGCAGATGGCGGAGGAGGCGGGGATTGCGCCTGAGTATGTAGAACGCGCCGTAATGGAGTTCCTCAAGCGCAAGTGGCAGCGCGTCGAAGCGGAGCTGGCCATGCGTCGCCGACTGCGACGAATTTTGCTTGCTGGCGCTGTGCTGATTGCGATGGTCGGCTCGCTTGCCCTCTGGGGATGGCTCGAGAGTCAGGGACGGGTTTCCTATGCGGAGAGCGCCAGCCCTCCGCCCTACGAGTTCCTCGTTCCCCGTGAACTGCCTTATCGCCTGAACTTAGGAACGGGCGTCTACGCGGCGAGCCAGAATCTGAGCGTCTCCGCGAAACGCACTGCCAACGAGTTTGGGCAAACGCTAACCGATGTCACGCTCTGGCGCAGGGGCAGTGCGGAGGCGTCTCGGATGCAGATTCCGAGCCACTCCATCGCGCAGATCAGCATCGCGCCGAACGAGCAGCGCGTCGCGCTCGTGGACGCGATGCTGGGCGCAGTGTGGCTGGTGAACGCCGACGGTACGGGTCTCAATCGTGTCGCGGAGTTCAATACACCCCTGACCCTGCCTAACGGCGAGGTTGCCCGCGCGACTCGCCAACCCTTCGCAGGCTGGGACGGCGACGACCTGATTCTACACACCGACAAGGGCAGCATGCGGGTACGCCTCTCGAAAGGCAACACGGTCACTAAGGTGGAGCCATATAAGCCGTAGCAGGAAACCGCGCGCCTGCATGGAATACTTAACTTATGGCGCGAAGACATGATTGGGCGCGAGGAATCTGGGCGTTATTTGCCTACGCGCTGTTAGGCGCGTGTTTTGCGACGGCGCAGGAGCTGGAGCCGTACCTCAAGACCCGCGCAGCGCACAAAATCAAGGGCGCGACGCCGATTGCCGCGCTGGAGCTTGCCGTCGGTAAGCGCGTGCTGGAAGTGGAAGGCGTCGTGGTCGGCTCGGTTGCCGTCGGCGAGGAGCAGTCGGTGCTGATGGAGATCGAGCCGGGGCGCAGCATCGTCGTGGCGATTGGCGCGGGACACGGCTGGCTCACGCGCGGGCAGGTGCGCATTCGCGCGATTGTGGAGGTACAACGCGAAAGCGAGTTAGTCACTCCCACCTACCGCCTGCTCAGCGCGACCTTTGCCAGTACAATCGCGAAGTGGGAAGCCCAACAGCGCGCCCTGCAGCAGGCGAAAGCGCAAGCGCAAGCCAGAACGCCGAAGCCCCCCGCAACGCGCCCTCCGTCGCGCGGCGCAGATTTGAACAGTCGCGCCAACGCAAACGCCGCGCGCGCCGCCCAGCGCCCCAACCCTGCGCCCGACTGGGACACCTTCCGCGCCAATCTCCACCTCTATCAGCCTGAGTACGCGCGTTTCATTCGCAGCCGCAACCCGCGCCTCTCGCAGCAGCAAGCCGACCAGATTGCGTGGGCGATTCTGCGATTCAGCGCGCACTACGGCGTCGACCCGCGCTTCATCGTGGCGATTGTGCTGGTCGAATCGGGCTTCAACCCCGACGCCACCTCGCGCAAAGGCGCGGCGGGACTGGGACAACTGATGCCCAGCACCGCGCGGGGGCTGGGCGTGGTCGACCCCTACGACCCTATCCAGAACCTGCACGGCACGGTGAAACTCGTACGCGGGCACTTAGAAAAGTACTGGGCGCAGACGGGCGACCCGAACGGCTGGGACCATGTAATCCTCGCGCTGGCGGCGTACAACGCGGGTTCGGGCGCGGTGCGCAAACACGGCGGCGTGCCCCCCTATCGCGAAACCCAGAACTATGTGCGCAAAGTCATCCGAGTCTATAAGCAGCTCTGCGGAATCCGTGATTGACGACGGCGAGACGCTGACCATCGAGCGCATGACCGAAGCGCACCTGCCCGAAGTGATGCGCATCGAGCGGGAGGTGTTCATGCCCGGCTGGTCTGAGGAGGCTTTTCGCAGCGACCTGCGCAATCCGTCCGCACTGTATCTGAACCTGCGTCTGAATGGAAAGCTCGTCGCCTATGCAGGGATGTGGATTGTGATCGATGAGGCGCACATCACGAATGTTGCGGTCAAGCCTGAGTATCGCGGACGCAAGTTCGCCCAGCGGTTGATTCATCGCCTGCTGAGTATCGCTCGCGAGCGCGGCTGCGTCAAGGCGTTCCTCGAAGTGCGCGTCAGCAACACCCCCGCGCAGAAACTCTATGAAAAGTTCGGCTTCCGCCCCGTCGCTATACGCCCGAAATACTATGACAACATCGAGGACGCGCTGATTATGTGGCTGGAGGGGCTGGATACGCCTGAGTATGGGGAGACCCTGCGGGCTATCGAGGAAGGGTTTCGTCGGGGGTAGTTATACCAATCGCGCGCTCAAGTAGTGCCAATCGTCGGCGGG
>CAYYCA010000141.1:0-5971 GCA_964470265.1 uncultured Fimbriimonadales bacterium
CGTAGCGTCGGCGTCCCGCCGACGATTTGAACTACTTGAACTCTCGATCGGTATTACAACTCCCCAATCAACAGCGCAGGTAGATTATTCGCCTTCAGTTGATCGCTGAGTTGGGGCGCGGTTTGAGTGAGGTACGCGCGAATCTCGCCGTACACGCCCTCGAACTCCGCCTTCACCTCGTTGAAGTAGGCGACCTGCGCAAGGGTGGGACCCGTGTTGCTGCTCATCTGTCCGTACACGGAGTTCAGCCGACCGCGCAGGCGTGCGCTGCGGGCATACGCCAGCCCCGTGTTCGGGTTGTCCACCTTCGCCTTCATGTCGGCGATTTGCTTCAGATGCTCGCCAATCGCCTTGTCCAGCGCTTCGGGCAGCCGCACATTCTGCTGGCGGGCGGTTTGGCGCAGGTTGTTCAGTTGCGTCTCCACGCTGTTGAGAACTTGCATCGCGCGGTTCAGCTGGCGAATCATACTTAGCGTCTCCAGCGCGAACTGATAGCCCGCCTTGACCTGCGGTAGGTACGGCTCCAGCGCAGGCTCCATGCGTACCGTGATGGGTTGCTCCATCTCAAACTCGCCCGCTATCAGTTTCACGCGGTAGGTTCCGGGCAGCACCTGCGGTCCCAGCGGTCCGCTGGTGGGTGGCGGCGGCGTTTCGTCGTCAGTTTCCACCGCCTCGCCGCGCGTGCGCAAGTCCCAACTCACGCGATGGACGCCCGGCTCCTGCGGCACGCGCGTCAGCTCGCGCAGCAGGTTGCCTTGCGAATCCAGAATCTGGATGCGCACGCGCCCCTGCTTCGGACGCTCCTTCAGATAGAAGGTAATCATCGCGCCGTAGGGCGGGTTGGGCGACACAATCGGGCGGTCGCCGCGTCCGTAGCGCGTCATGCGGCTGGAGTAGCGCCACGCGGTCGGCGGGGTAAACAGATGCGCGGGCTTCTCCACAATCGCGGGCGTCGCCTCCTGCAGCGGGGTCACATCGTCCAGCACATAGACGCTGCGCCCGTGCGTGCCCAGCACCAAGTCGTTCATCAGCGGATGCACCTGAATATCATGCACGGGCACAGGGGGCACATTCGGGAACTTCTGCCAGTTCTGCCCCGCGTCGAACGAGATAAACAGCCCGCGCTCTGTGCCCGCATACAGCAGGTTCAGGTTGCGCGGGTCTTCGCGCACCACGAACACATACGCCTCGTCGGGCAGCCCGTTCGTGATGAGTTGCCAGGTCTTACCGCCGTCGGTCGTTTTATACACATAGGGCTTGAAGTCGTTCAGCAGGTGTCGGTCGAACGCGACATACGCCACATCCACGCCCGCGCGGGACGGCTCCACATGCGACACGGGCGAGTTGGGCGGCAGGTTCGGCACATTCTGCGTGAGTTCAATCCAGCTCACGCCGTCGTCGGGGCTTTTCCACAGGCGTCCGTCGTCCGTGCCCACCCACAGTAGCCCTTTCTGGAGGGGCGACTCCGCGAGGCTGATAATCGTGCAGTGATACTCGGCGGTGGTGTTCTCCACCCACACGGGACCGCCCGCGTCCTTTTGCTTTTCGGGGTCGTTGGTGGTCAGGTCGGGGCTGATGACGCTCCATGTAGTTCCGAAATCGGTAGACTTGAACACGACGTTGCCGCCCACATACACTGTGTCGGCGTCGTGGGGCGAGGGGATGATGGGCGTGTTCCAGTTGAAGCGGTATTTGAGTTCGCTGGCGGGTCCGCCGTCGCTGCGCCGCGCTTGCGGGCTGATGTTCTCCTGAACGCCGGAGGCGAGGTTCGTGCGCAGGATGTTGCCCCCCTGCGACTCGCTAATCACGAGGTTCGGGTCGCGCGGGTGAATCAGGCAGTGGAACCCGTCGCCAAAGCTGACCATGCGCCAGTGTTCGTTCACAATGCCGCCCTCTTTGTTGCGCGCCCAGCCCATCCAGCTGCCGTTATCCTGCAAGCCGCCCGCCACCTGATAGAACGGGGCTTCCATGCTGCAGTGAATCTGATAAAACTGCCCCAGCGGGATGTTCGCAATCACATCCCAGGTTTGCCCTCTGTCCATCGAGAACGCCAGTCCGCCGTCGTTGCCGTTCCAGAGAATGTTCGGGTTCTTGGGGTCAATCCACAGCGCGTGGTGGTCGACATGCACCGTGCTGGCAATCTGCTGGCTGGTGCGTCCGCCGTCGATGGACATGCGCAGCTGCGTCGCCAAAAAGTAAAGGCGGTTCTCATCGCTGGGGCACACGCGCATATCCGTATAGTAAAAGCCGCGCGAGACGATGTTGGTCTCGCTGGAGATGCGCTGGAAGGTCTCGCCGCGGTCGTTCGAGCGGAACAGTGTGCCGTCGTTCGACTCGGCAATCACATAGACCACATTCGGGTTGCTGGGCGCGACTTTGACGCCGATGCGCCCCATCAGTTTGGGTAGTCCGTTCGTGATTTTGCGCCATGTGCGCCCGCCGTCGGTGGATTTGAACACGCCGCCCTGCTCGCTGCCGCTGGTGTGTGTCCACGGCTTGCGCTCAAAACGCCACATGCCTGCGTACAGGATGTTGGGGTTCACGGGGTCGATGTCCAAATCGGATGCGCCGTGATGTTCGTCGATATACAGTACCTTCTGCCAGGTTTTGCCGCCGTCGGTGGTCATGAACACGCCGCGTTCGGGGTTCGGGCCGAACGGCGAGCCGATGGCGGCGACCCACACGGTATCGGGGTCGCGCGGATGGACGATAATGCGGCTAATCTGTCGGGTCTCGCGCAGCCCCAGATACTGCCAGGTTTTGCCCCCGTCTGTGGATTTGTAAATCCCGCAGCCGATGGAGATACTATTACGGGTGTTCGCCTCGCCTGTGCCGACCCAGATGATGTCGGGGTTTTGAGGGTCTAACGCGAGGTCGCCGATGCTCAGCGTCTCCTGTTCATCAAACAGAGGCGTCCAGCTGATGCCCCAGTTGGTGGTTTTCCACAGTCCGCCGGTGCCTGTACCGACATAAACCGTGCCGGGGTTGCCCGGAATGCCCTCCACATCGGTAATGCGCCCGCCCATGTTCGCGGGTCCGATGTTGCGGGGGCGCAGGTTCTTGAACAGGTCGATACGAACGCCTGACTCGTCGGTAAACGCAAACGCGCTAACAGTTAAGATAAACGCAAATCCGAGGGATAGTACTCGCCGCAACATAGGGCGTAATTTTCGCGCTGCGGGGTAGGGTTCCTGCTCACCTTCTCTGCACGCCGAAAATCAGCGGCGCGACGCCGTGGGAATGCAGTCCGCTGATGGGGCGAAATCGAATCTCGTCCTCGCCCTCCAGATAGCCGAAGAGCGCAAGCCAGCGATGGCGCAGCAGGGCAAATTCAAACGGGACGCTTCGCGAGCGGGGAACATCCGTGAAGATGCTGAACCCCTGCATGCCTGACTGCTCCATCTCACGGCGCGCTTCTTCGTCCGCCTTGCGCAACGCCGCGAAAAGCGACGGCGTGGTCTCGACCACCAGCGGCAGCAGCGCGCCCTGCGTATCCGCCAGCCACGCCTGACCGTTCTGCCACACGAGATGCTGATAGCCCAACAGGCAGGGCAGCTCGCGCGGGGCGAAGGGGTCGGCAATCCGTTCCAGATAACTCTTGATAAGCGGTTCCCACGCTGTGTGAGCGCGTCCCACGGCTTCCTGCGCGAGTTCCCTGCGCGGCGTGGAGAGCGGCAGCGCCTCGTAAATCTTGACGCGCTTTGGAGCATAGCCAGGGTACACGCCCACGCGCGTCGCCAGAAACGGTTCAGGACGCGCGGGTTTAAACCCCTGCGCCGACGCAGGCGCGTTCAACGGCGTAATCTTCATTTCGCGCAGCAGCTCGCCCGAATCCAAGTCGATCAGATGGCTGATGTCCAGTCGAAAGCCCGTCGGAATCTCGATGTTCTCATAGGCGAGTTCCATCAGGCGCAGGTTTTCGCGGGGCTGCAGGTCTTTGTCGCGCCAGGTGCGTCCGAGCATCTCTTCGAGTTGCTCTTCAGGCAGGGCGCGTCGTTCCGTGAAATGCTCTTCCACCGCCCGCGCGGTCAGCCAGAGTTGGAGTAAGGCGCGGGTATAGCGCGCCTCGCTGACGGGCGAATGGCGCGAGTGTTCTATCAGTTGAGCGAGGTACTCGACGGCTTGCTGCAGGCGGCGGGTCTTGAGCGATTGCAGGTTCGAAGCGACGGCGCGCAGCTGCTCCAGAAACGCCGGTTGCACGCCCGTCAGCCCCCGTTCGGCGAGTTCCTGCGCGAGTTTGAGCGTCTGCTCAATGCTCTGGGTCTGCAAATCGGTGCGCTCGACGGTCGCTTTAGCAAGGCGTTTGCCCCCGCGCGACGGCTTTTCAGGCGGCGTCTCGGTCAGGGTCTGCTGTCCGTAGACGAACCGCTCGGGCGACTGCGCCCACACAATCAGCACGGCGATAGCATGCTTGCAGAACTTGCTGAACCGCGCAGCAGGACAGGTGCATTTCGCCTTCGGCGCGCCGTCCCTGAACTCAACGCGCACCGTGTAGGGCTTGCTGCCTTGCACCTGGGCGTAGAGCGTCGTGTCGGAGCGCGCCAGATGGAGTAGCTGATCGCTCGCAGCGATGGACTCCGCGTTGCGATAGACTCCCATGTCGCACAAGGCGCGCACCTCGTCTAAAGTGAGCGGCGGCACTTAGCGTCGCACCCCCTTCAGAATCTGCTCCATGACCTCAAGCAGTTTATCGGGCGTGGCGGCGAAGGTCGGAATGTCCAGGGCGGCGACCTGTCGCGCCAGCGATTTATTATACACGGGCTTCCCTTCCTCCAGCGCGAGCAGGCACAACACCTGCGTCTTGCTCTCGCGCAGGGCGCGCAGCTGCGCCAGCAGCGCGTTCGCATCGCCCCCTTCGTACAGGTCAGTAATCAGCACGAAGATACACTTCTCAGGTTGCTTGACAAGCCCCGCGCCGTAGGCGACCGCCTGCGCAATGTCCGTCCCCCCACCCAGCTGCAGGTTGAACAGCAACTCCACCGGGTCGTCATTCAGATAAGGCGTGAGGTCGACGATGCTTGTGTCGAACACCACGAGGTGTGTCTCCAGCACGCGCAGCGAGGCGAAGATGCTCGCCATGATGCTGGAGTAGACCGCCGAGTTCGCCATGCTGCCGCTCTGGTCAACCAGAATAATAACCTGCCAATCGCGGAAGCGTTTCTCGTTCGCCCAGAAGTAGAGCCGTTCGGGGATAATCGTCTTGCGGTCGGGCAGGTAGTTCTTGAGGTTGCTTTTGAGAGTGCGTCGCCAGTCGAGGTTGCGTGCAGAGCGGATAGGCGAGTAGCGATTGCGCTGCAACGCGCCGAACACCGCCTGCTGTACTCGCAGTTCAAGCCGACGGCGCAGCTGTTCTACGACGCTCCGAATCAAATCGCGCGCTGCCTGCTTGACGGTGTCGGGAATCTGCTCTTTGAGGCTGAGAATCGTCGCCACGAGCTGCACATCGGGCTGCAACTGCGGCAGAATCTCGGGCTGCAGTAGCATCTCTGCCAGTCCTGTGCGCTCGAAGGCGTCGCGTTGCACCATCGCGAGGGTGGATTGATTGAACAGGGCGCGCATCTGTTCCAGCCACTGCGGGATGTAGGGGCTGGAGTCGCCTGTGCCGCCGAACCGCTCGGTTCCGTCGTAGACGAAGCTCAGCGCGCGATCAAGTTCGGTAAGTCGAACCCCCACAGGCAGCGCGTCCTGCAGGGAGGAGTCAGAATCGTCGGAACCGTCGCCGCGCCCGCTCAGCCGAAACGCAGGGTTCGCCTGTTCCGCCCTGCGTCCCAAAATCAATCGCCAGCGCGTCAGCGCGTCCGCGTGGGGGGGCATAGCAAAAGTATACCTGGTGGGGGGTTCAAGTGAGACGAAGGCAGTCGGAGTAAGCAAGATATGCGGTTGTCTACCCTCACCCCCTAACCTGATTAGGGTACAACGCTCTACCTTAACCTGTGAGTAGAAGCGGTATTTTTCAAGAACCCCCTCCGTA
>CAYYCA010000142.1:0-5947 GCA_964470265.1 uncultured Fimbriimonadales bacterium
AGCATCTAAACCAGTTGCTGAGTTAACTCTCTGGCTCGCGCGAACTCGAATCTTCAGGATACATCTGTCGTACAATCGCGCCTAATATCCCGTTCACAAACCGTCCCGATTCCGCCGTGCTGTATTTCTTCGCCAGCTCAATCGCGTCGTTGATGACCACCTTATACGGTTGTTCGGGGTGATGGCGCAGCTCATAGAGCGCGAGACGAAGCAGATTGCGGTCAATCACCGCCATACGGTCAATCGTCCAGCCGCGAGCGTACTGTTGGATAAGCGGATCCAGCTCTGTTAGCTGCGCCTGAGTTGTGCCCAACACGAGTTCGCGCACCGCTTCGGCGTCGTTAGGCTCCAGTGCGGCGACGCCCAGCACCTCCTCGACGGCTTCTTCCGCCGATTTACCGCCAAGGTCAACCTGATACAGCGCGCGCAACGCCCATTCACGCACGGCGCGGCGACCAGAGGGCTTACCGTTCATCGCACACCTCCCGCCGCGAGGTTGCCCTTGAGTAAACGCGGCACAAACGGCGTGGAAACCTCGCCTCGAAGGAACTCGTCCGTGTCGATAATTCGCAAAAGGAACTCGCGGCAGGTGTGGACGCCTGCGATGCGCGTCTCCTGCAGGGCGCGGTGGAGCCGTGCGACCGCCATTTCGCGCGTGGGTGCATGCACGATAATCTTCGCCAGCAGTGGGTCATAATACGGCGGGACACTATAGCCCGTGTAGAGATGGCTATCCACACGCACGCCGGGACCGCCCGGCGGCGTCCATTCGCTGATGCGCCCTGTGGACGGCGTGAAGTCCTGCTCAGGGATTTCGGCAGTCAAACGCGCTTCGATGGCATGCCCGTTGACGCCTACATCCTCCTGACGGAAAGCCAGCGGCTCACCCGACGCGATGCGGATTTGCCACTGCACGATATCGACGCCTGTAATCGCCTCTGTGACGGGATGTTCGACCTGCAGGCGGGTGTTCATCTCGATAAAGTAAAAGTTTTCGTTCGCGTCCACGAGGAACTCGATGGTGCCCGCGTTCTGATAGCCGACCGCCTGCGCCACTTTGACGGCGGCGTCGCCGAGCGCGCGGCGCGTTTCGGGCTTGAGGTTCGGCGCGGGGGCTTCCTCAATCATTTTTTGGTGGCGCGGGTTCTGGATTGAGCATTCGCGCTCGTAGAGGTGCAGCACATTGCCATGTTCGTCGGCTAAGATTTGCACTTCGATGTGACGGGGTTCAGGGATGTATTTTTCGAGGTAGACTTCGGGCGAGCCGAAGGCGGCTTGCGCTTCCGACTGGGCGATGCGCAGCGCGGGCAGCAGGTCGTCCTCGCTCATCACGCGCCGAATGCCGCGCCCGCCCCCGCCCGCCGCCGCCTTGATGAGCAACGGGAAGCCAATCTGACGCGCCGCGGCGACTGCTTCGTCCTCGCTCTGCAACGCATGTTCCGTGCCAGGCAACACAGGCGCGCCCGCCCGATGCGCAATCGCTCGCGCCAGCGACTTATCGCCCATCTTCGTAATCGCCTCGACGGGCGGACCGATGAACTTGATCCCCTGCAAGGCGCACGCCTCGGCAAAACTGCTGCGCTCCGAAAGGTAGCCGTAGCCAGGATGAATCGCCTCTGCGCCCGTAATCTGCGCCGCCATCAGGATATGGGGGATATTCAGATAGCTCTCCGTGCTGGGCGGCGGCCCGATGCAGATCGCTTCGTCCGCAAGCTGTACATGCAGCGCGTCGCGGTCGGCTTCTGAATAGACCGCCACGCTCTGAATCCCCAGCTCGCGGCACGCACGGATGATCCGCACCGCAATCTCGCCCCGATTGGCAATCAGAATCTTGCGGAACACAGCGGGGTTATTGTACCCGCTGATTAGCCAAACCGCCCGCGAATATAGTCCTCTGTCTCCTTTTTGCTGGGGTTGGTGAAGATTTTCTCCGTCGTGTCGAACTCGTGCAGCACCCCCATCATAAAGAAGCCCGTGTAGTCCGAGATGCGCGCCGCCTGCTGCATCCCGTGCGTCACAATCACAATCGTATACTCTTTTTTCAGCTCGGTTAGCAGCTCCTCGATGTAGAAGGTCGCCGTCGGGTCGAGCGCAGAGGTCGGCTCGTCCATCAGTATCACTTCAGGGTTGACCGCCAGCACGCGGGCGATGCATAGACGCTGCTGCTGTCCGCCCGACAGCGCCATCCCCGACTGCTTGAGTTTATCTTTGACCTCGTTCCACAGCGCCGCCTGGCGCAGGCTGGTCTCCACAATCTCATCCAGAATGCGCTTGTCGCGAATGCCGTGCATGCGCGGGCCGTAGGCGACATTATCGTAGATACTCATCGGGAACGGATTCGGCTTCTGGAACACCATCCCGACGCGCTTGCGCAGGTCGACCACATCTACATCGGGATCGTAGATGTTCTTGCCGTCCAGCGTCACTGTGCCTGAGATGCGCACGCCCTCGATGAGGTCATTCATGCGGTTCAGGCAGCGCAGGAAGGTGCTTTTGCCGCAGCCTGAGGGCCCAATCAGCGCGGTGATGCTGTTGGAGCGAATGTCGAGGTCAATATCCTTGAGCGCGTGGAAGTCGCCGTAGTACAGGTTCAATTTGCGTGCAGCCATTCGCGCAGGCGGGGTTGCCTGCGCGCCTGAGGTCGCCGACTGCGTCTCCGAAATCACTCGCTCCACCGTATATAGGATACCTCTTGGGGATATTAAGGGAATGTTAAGCGCAAGCGCGACAGAGCAGGCTATTTCAAAAGGCTTATAGGGGACGAATGCGTAGTCTCCTTTGCTCTAATATGAAACTCCCCGAAACTCTGTCGCTATAGCTATTGATTGCCATCAGCACGAGCTGGGCTTTTTGGTCGTTGGGCACGCCATGAAGTCGCAACAGGATTACACCTGCACTGACACATCTTTGCCTGTGATAGCGCGTCATACGACCTCCTCCCGATGCGCCCTCGCCCTCCTCCGAAGGCGAGGGCGACTTGTCTAACTCTTCACGCCGGCTGCGACTTTCGCCTCGACTTTGGCTTCGGTCTTGGGCGCGTCGTAGCGGCGCGGACGCGGCTTAATCAGGCTCGCATCCACGGGTTCATAGTGAATCGCGGGACCGTCGGGCGTCCAGCGCGCCATCGTGGTCTTGAGGTAGTTCTCGTCGTCGCGCTGGGGGAACTCAGGTTTATAGTGCGCCCCGCGGCTCTCGTTTCGGTCGAGCGCGCACGCTGTGATGCAGATTGCCAGCTCCAGCTGATGCTCCAGCGTGCGGGTGAACGGAATCACCTGGTTCGTCCAGCCCGCGTGGTCGGCGATGTTAACATGCTTGACGCGCTCGCGCAGCTCCTTGAGGCGTTCGAGTGTTTGCACAAGGCGCGGGTTCTCGCGCACGACGGTCACATTCTCGTCCATCAGCACACGCATCTCATCAGCGAGGCGGTAGGGGTTCTCGCTGCCGCTGCGCTTGCTAATCTCCTCGAACTGCGCCTGATGCTTGCGCTGTTCCTGCTCATAAAGGCTACTGGGCAGGTCGAACGCGGAGCCGTCGAGGTTCTTGAGGTACTCGAGAATCGCGGGTGCAGCGACCTCGCCTCCAAAGAGGCAGCTCAGCAGCGAGTTCGCGCCCAGACGGTTCGCGCCGTGATACTGGTAGTCCACCTCGCCCACGGCGTAGAGTCCGGGGATGTTCGTCATCTGGTTGCGCGGATGCACGGGTTCCATCACGCCGTCGCTGTTCACGGCGTAGTCCACCCACAGCCCGCCCATCGAGTAGTGCTGCGCGGGGTAGATGCGCATGGGCGTTTCGCGCGGGTCTTCGCCCACGAACTTCAGGTACACCTCCAGAATACCGAGCAGCTTCTTCTCAATCTGCTGGCGTGGCAGGTGGGTGATGTCCAGATAGACCTGATTCTTGCCCTGAATGCCACGGCGCTGGTTCACGCACACATCGAAGATTTCGCGGGTCGCGATGTCGCGCGGCACGAGGTTGCCGTACGCAGGATACTTCTCCTCCAGGAAGTACCAGCGGTCGCTTTCGGGGATGTCGCGCGGGTTGCGTTTGTCGTGCGGGTCTTTAGGAACCCACACGCGCCCGCCCTCGCCCCGCACCGCCTCCGAAATCAGGCGGCACTTGTCCTCGCCGGGGATTGCCGTAGGATGAATCTGGATGAACTCGCCGTTGGCATAGTACGCGCCTTGCTGATAGCAGATACTCGCCGCCGAACCCGTGCAGATGATGGAGTTCGTCGTGTTCTTGAAAATCATGCCGGGTCCGCCCGTCGCAATCACGACGGCTTCCTCACGGAAGGCGCGAATCTCCATCGAGCGCAGGTCTTGCGCCACGAGTCCACGACACACGCCGCTCTCATCCAGAATCAGCCCGAGGAACTCCCAGCCCTCGTATTTGGTCACGCGCCCTTCCACTTCCCAGCGGCGCACCTGCTCGTCGAGGGCGTACAGCAGCTGCTGCCCTGTGGTCGAGCCAGAGAACGCCGTGCGGTGGTGGCGCGTGCCGCCGAAGCGACGGAAGTCGATCAAGCCCTCCGGGGTGCGGTTGAACGGCACGCCCATGCGATCCAGCAGGTAGATAATCGCGGGCGCGCGTTCGCACATGCGCAGCACGGGGGGCTGATTCGCCAGAAAGTCGCCCCCGTAGATGGTGTCGTCGAAGTGAATCCAAGGCGAGTCGCCCTCGCCTTTGGTGTTCACTGCGCCGTTAATCCCGCCTTGTGCGCACACCGAGTGCGAACGCTTCACAGGCACGAGGGAAAACAGATCCACATGCACGCCCGCCTCTGCGAGCTTCATCACGGTCATCAGACCGCCTAATCCGCCTCCAACTACGGCGACTTGCTTCTTAGCCATACGATTGCCTCCTCAGTGGTTCGCCAGGGGGTTCGGCGGCGCCTCGTGCATAAAGAAGCCTGCCAACGCCGTAATCCCCAGCGCGGTCAGTAAAACGAAGCCGACCATGCAGAACTTATATAGGTTGCGCTGTGCGCGGTCGCTAATCGCAATGCCCCAGCGTATCGCAAAATTCCACACGCCGTTGAACAGGTGGTACGAACTCGCCGTCACGCCAATCACATACAGCGCGACCACCCACGGCTCGGAAAAGTGCGCCTGCATCCCGCTGTACGAGATGTCCTTGCCGTAGAGCTTGTGGCTAATCGTGGTGGAATAGACATGGAACAACAGGAAGAAGAAAATCACCACGCCCGATACGCGCTGCATGGTGTAGGCGAAGTTCTCGCGGAACCGATACCGAAAAATGTTCGCTTTGCCGTGGTAGGTAATCACGAAGCCGTACAGCGAGTGAAACAGCAAGGGCAGAATGATGAAGAACAGCTCCATCGCCCACAGCACCGGTTTCGGCAAGATGGCGTTGAAGAAGTAGACCACCGCATTGAAATACTTGGGGTCGATCGCCGCCATCGAGTTGAGAAACAGGTGCTGTACGAGATAGTAGCCGACGGGGAAGATGCCCGTGAGGGAGTGCAGCTTGTGCAGGAAGTAGTTATCTCCCTTGAGTTTCTCTCGCCAGCCGAGTTGCGGTGCGGTTTGAACGCTCATAGGTTATACGCCTCCGAGCGCAGATTATACCTGATGAGCGTAATACCGATCGAGGTTTCAATCGCCGTAAGACCTTCGTGGGGGGCGCGCCTGCGGTGTTTGCCCTTACCCCTACCCCCTACTGACAAGGGTACAGCGCGTTGCTTCAACTTAGGGAGACGCGCCTACGATTTCCCACGCTGTTTCCACCTCATCCCCCCTTGCCCCCTCTCCGTAATGGGGGTTGAATAATAAACTGACCATTCCCCTTCCTTCAGGTTCCCCTCGCGGAGCGAGGGGAACCGAAAAACTCACTCGGTTCCCCCTACGCAGTAGGGGGGACCAGCAGGAGGGGGTGAGTGCTAATAAGGGTACAACGGTGGGGTTCAAAGTCCCTGCAAGCGTCCGCT
>CAYYCA010000143.1:0-5915 GCA_964470265.1 uncultured Fimbriimonadales bacterium
CTCGTATTGTAGACCCTGCGCGCCATTTAGAAGAGGCGGCAAGCGAGGCGACGCTGCGCCCCCAACGCCTGAGCGAGTTCATCGGACAGCAGCAGCTCAAGGAGAACCTGAGCGTGTTCATTCAGGCGGCGCGCGGGCGCGGCGAGGCGTTAGACCATGTGTTGCTCTTTGGACCGCCTGGACTAGGTAAGACAACCATCGCGACCATCATCGCCAACGAGATGGGCGCGCCGATTCATATCACCTCAGGACCCGCGATTGAACGCCCGGGCGACCTCGCGGCGATTCTGACCAGTATGGAGCCGGGACAGGTGCTGTTTATTGACGAGATTCACCGCCTCGCGCGCGCAGTGGAAGAGGTGCTGTACCCCGCGATGGAGGATTTTCAGATCGATATCGTGCTGGGCAAGGGGGCAGGGGCGCGCTCGTTGCGGTTAGACCTGCCGCCGTTCACCGTCGTCGGGGCGACCACCCGCGCGGGACTGCTCACCTCGCCGCTGCGCGACCGCTTCGGCATCGTGCATTATTTCCAGCTCTACACGCCTGACGAGCTGGCGCAGATTATCCGTCGCTCGGCGCGTATCCTGCAGACGGCGATTGAGGAGCCTGCCGTCGCAGAAATTGCGAAACGCTCGCGGGGCACGCCGCGCATCGCGAACCGCCTGCTCCGTCGCGTGCGCGACTTCGCGCAGGTGCTGGGCACGGGCGTCATCACGCTGGAGATTACGCAAGATGCCTTGCAACGGCTCGGCGTCGACCCGCTGGGGCTGGACGAGATGGATCACAAAATCCTGCGCACGCTCATCGAGAAGTTCGGGGGCGGTCCGGTGGGCTTAGACACACTCGCCGCCGCGATTCAGGAAGACGCGGGCACCATTGAAGATATGTACGAGCCGTTCCTGATGCAGCTCGGCTTTCTGCAGCGCACCTCACGCGGGCGGATTGCGACTCCACACGCCTACGCGCATCTGGGCTTCTCGGCGTCGGGCGTCGCGATTCAGCCGCCATTAGAGCTGGGGTAAAGCGGCTCAATAATATCGCTCTGGACTGAATTCTTCGGGCGATAGTTCTGCTCTAATCCGCCGAACCGCGCCGTTGAGCGTGAGAATCAGCACCCAGCCGCGCGCGCCCGCCACGCGGTCGGTCTGCCAGGTCGGGTTGAACTGACGCGCCCAGTGCCAGTGGCACTCGGAGAGGGGGGTCAGCTCGCCCCATTTGCCCTCGCCGTAGGGCGGTCCTGCCTGCCACCAGCCCAGTTGTCGGGCTATCGCCCAGTTGGGCACATAGGTATAGCTCACGCCGCTGGGCAAGTAAAAATCGCCTTCCAGACGGAACGAATCGCCCAGCGTGTCTCGAACCTGATGTTTGCCCTCCAGCGGGTCAATGGGACATACAAACACGCGCGGGTCGCCCGCGTAAAAGCGCACAGCCGACAGATACGGGGGCAGCTCCTGATAGTCGTCGCGATACATGCGCGTCGCCATCCCTATCTGGCGCAGGTTCGAAATGCACACGGCGCGTTGCGCTGCGCGTCGTGAGTTTATCAACACAGGCAGAAGCATCGCCGTCAGCGCCGCGATAATTCCGATGACGACAAGCAGCTCGACCAGCGAAAAGCCCCAAAACCGTCCCCGAATAGGCATACAACCCATTAGACGCAGGCGCAAATGCGAGGTTTCATAAAGCGTGTCCGTTTTTGGGGGGCGATTGAGTCTTATAGGGTGGAGAGTACCTTCCTTCCTTGAAAAATCCCCCTGCCTAAGCTTAGGCAGGGGGATTTTTTCTCAGGCTCACGAACGAGGCTCGCTCAGAACTGGAACTGCACGCCGACGGTGAGTCCGTTGACGCTGTTGCGGGAGATGCCCGCATAGCCCACCGTGAGGGCAATCGGGGTCTGTCCGCCTGTGCTGAAGTTGTAGCCCAGTTCGATGGAGTAGGAGAACGAGGCGTCATCGGCGGTGAACACGCGCCCTTTCTTGGGGAATCCAACGCCTGCTCCCGCGCGGTAGAAGAACTGCTCGTTCAGGTAGCCTGTGAAGGTGACATGGACGGGGATGTAGTAGTTGTTGCCTGAGCCGCGATACCCGATGGACGCGCCAAGGTCATAGTAGAACCCCGACTCGGTCGGCTCGCTGGTCTGGAACTTGTAGCCCAGATCGATGCTGAACCATACATCCTCGGATGCCTGGCGCACGCTTTTCTTGCTGGGGTAGAAGATGCCCGCGTTGATGGTGAACCCCTGCAGTTCCGTATCTTGCGCAGAGGCGGGCGTCGTCAGCGCGAGCGTCCCTATCAGCGCCGCCGTCGCTAAGCACAACAGTCCCTTGTGCATCATAAGACAGAACCCTCCTTGTTGTGTGATGTGCGCCGTTTGAGAATGGCTCAAACGACGCACTGCATTATACCTCATCTGATTTTATTCTGTGATGGAGTTCGCTACCAGCAGATTGGAACTTGGGACGAGCCACAGGAACGCTCGCACACATTCACGACCGGCGTGTCAGGGATGCCGAAGAAGTCGCCGAAGCACTGCCCGTGCGGGTTGACCGTGTTGAACTCGCCTTCGTTCTTCGGCGTGCGATTGTTCCAGCCAGGCGGATAGTTGAAGAAGTAGTAGGTGGTGGTATTGCGTTGCGGACACACGCCTGAGAAGTTCTGCCGCCATGCAGGAGGAATCTCGCCGCCCCGCGGAACGCCAAGATGATGCGACCACTTCACATGCCCGTCCAGATAAGCGATATTACTGCCCAGATGGTGGCGGGGCCAGATGTCGATCTTGAACCAGTATTCGAACCAGTAGGTTCCTGCGTTATGGTACCAATAGCCGTCCACAAGCGCGATGGTCTCCGCAGGACGCGGCACAAAGGCTTCACTAATTACTTTCCCTTCCTGGCGATAACCAATTGTGGAAATACGACAGGCAAACAGGCTAAAGACGCCGTAGTTGGGGACATAAGCAAAGTAGCGGAATGTGCCCACACTGCGATTACTGCTGTTGCGAAAACGCAGGCGTGCAGGCCAGTCCATCCCGCCATTCTCGTTTGGATAGGACGGGCAGGTCAGAATCTCCGCGCTCTTGCGATAGGGATGGAGCAGGTCGAACAGGTGGATAATCAGCGTCCCCTCGCCGCTGATTCCACGTGGATAAATCGTATCGTAGTCGTTCGTGTACATTAACACAGACTGAATGCTCTGACGCAAGTTAGACAGGCACTGCGTCTGCCGCGCCTTCTCTCTCGCCTGTGTGAACACAGGAAACAGGATTGCCGCCAGAATCGCGATAATGGCGATGACGACTAACAGCTCGATGAGGGTGAACCCTCGGAATCGCGTTTGCATGTTCGTACCTCCACAGGGTATTATACACTATCCCTGCGTTTTTTGCAACCCCCTGAATCGTTTCCCCTCTCCGCCGCCTCTAACTCTTGTGGAGGTATCCGCAAGGATGGTTACAGAGCGTGTAGAGGTTCGTACTCAAACGGCGTGCGAGACAGCTGCGCCGTCGCGTTCGGCGTTGCCGCCCTGGTTAATCTGGGGCGGGATGATTGGGCTGGTGCAGATTTTCGCGATTGCGACCGTGCAACCCCTCGGCGTCTCCACCGCCTATCCGCAGCTGGTGGGCTGGCTGGTGGATAAGATTGTGCCGGGTTTTGCCGAGTCGCAGCCGTATCTGCAGAAAATCGGCGCAAAAATCGGCTGGGAAGTGATGTTGATTATCGGTCTCGCGCTCGGCGCGTTCCTGTCGAGCGTGTTGCCCGGTGGGCGCAGCACGCCAGGGTGCGACCTGCCGAATGTGTTCCGCTCCTCGTGGGGACGCGGATTGGCGGCGTTTATCGGCGGGTTCTTGATTCTGTTCGGCGCGCGCTTGGCAGGGGGCTGCACTTCAGGGCACATGCTCAGCGGGATTGCGCAGCTCGCGCTGAGCGGGTTCCTGTTCGGCGCGGCGGCGTTCGCAACGGGCGTGCTGACGGCAAGTCTGTTATTGAAACGCGCCAACGGGTCATAGGGAGGCAAGTATGGAAACGACTCAGATTCTGGGCTTGATTACGGGGCTGATGTTCGGCTTCGCGCTGCATCGGGCGGGGTTTAGCCGCTGCGGGTTAGTCATGCGCGGGCTGGCGTTCCGCGACTTCACGATGCTTAAAGTGATGCTGACCGCAATCGCGGTGGGCATGGTGGGCGCGGCGGCGCTGGCGACCTTCGCGCCGGAGTACGCGCATCTGAAAGTGAAGTCGCTCTATGTGTGGGGCGTTCTGGTGGGCGGCTTGATTTTCGGCGTCGGGATGGCGATTGCGGGCTACTGCCCAGGCACTGCGCTGATTGGCTTGGGCGGTGGCGTGCGCGATGGGCTGCTCGCGGTGCTGGGCGGGCTGCTCGGCGCGTTCGTGTTCATCCTCGCCTTCCCCGCGCTGGAGCCTGTGCTGATAAAGCCGCTCGATCTCGGCAAACTCACGCTCCACGAGACGCTCGGCTTGCCCTACCTGCCGACCGCGCTGGTGATGGCAGCGTTGCTGGGCGGAATCGTGTTCTGGCTGAATCGGCTGGAGACGAAGGCAAGGGCGCAGGGGTAAGTTGGTTGAATCGTCGGCGGGACGCCGACGCTACGCAAGCGTGTGCGTAGCGTCGGCGTCCCGCCGACGAGCTATCCTGCCACAACCAACGCTATCCCTACGATAATCATCAACGCGCCTCCAACTCGCGCGATGTGCACAGGCGAGACGCCCAGCCGCCGCAACTGCGCCCACTTCCAGCGGCGGCTGGGCGTCAACGGCTCTTGCAAAAGCGACTCCAGTAGATAGAGCGCTCCGACGCCGATACAGATTAGCCCAAGCACCTGCAGCACAGGCAGAATATACCTGAGCGATTACGGCGCGATTATCGCGTCCCCTGCACGACCACATCCGCCAGCGGTCTGCCTTCTAAGAAGCGCAACACATTCTGAATCACGCCCTGAGCGATGCGCTGTTGCGCCTCCTGCGTGACGCCCGCGCCGTGCGGCGTCAGAATCACATTCGGCAGCTTCAGCAGCGGATGGTCAGGTGGGGGCGGTTCAGGCGAGAAGACATCGATCGCCGCGCCGCCTAAATGTCCCTGCAATGCTTCGACGAGCGCGGCTTCGTCCACCAGCTCCGCGCGCGCCGTGTTGATTAGAAACGCGCCCTGCTTCATCGCGAACAGCCGCTCGCGGGTGAACATCCCGCGCGTTTCGGGCGTAAGCGGCATATGTAGGGTCACGATGTCGCACTCGGGCAGCAGCGCGTCCAGCTCCAGATAGGTCGCGCCGAGTTGCGCTTCCAGTTCAGGCGCGAGGGGATTCACATCGTAGTAGAAGGTAGACACGCCGAACGGCAGCAGGCGCGCGGCGACCTCGCGTCCGATGCGCCCCATGCCGATAATCCCCACGGTCTTGCCCTGAAGGTCGCGGGCGTGCGCAATCCAGTAGGGGAGCGACCACTGCCCCTGCGCGAGCATGTTGTGCGCGGGAATCAGTCCTTTCATCAGCGCAAGGGCGACCATCGCCACATGCTCAGCGACGCTCACCGTGTTCGCACCCGTCACAGCGGCGACGGTAATTCCCAACTCCTGCGCCGCGTCGATGTCGACATGGTCAACGCCCACACCCGCAACCTGAATGAAGCGCAGGCGGGTCGCTTTCTGGAGCATCTCGCGCGTGAGGGGGGTGAACGCAGTGGAAATCAACACCTCAGCGTCAGGCAAATGGGGCGCGAGTTCCTCCGCGTTCGTGGCGAGTTCCACAGTGTGTCCTGAGAAGAGCGCGCGTACCATCGCAACCTGCGCCTGAACCTGTTCCGACGGCGGTAAGATAGCCACAACTTTCATAGCGGGGTTGCCTCCATCGTGGGAGATTCGTCTCACCGCGCAGGATTCCTATAATAACCCAAGTTGCTACCTAT
>CAYYCA010000144.1:0-5897 GCA_964470265.1 uncultured Fimbriimonadales bacterium
TACAGCTTCGCCAGCTCCCGATAGGTAAAGAGCCGAATCTTCTGCTCCTGTAGGATGCGCTTGAACTCTGGCTCCTGCAGAATCTCCAGCTCCTGCACGCGATACCGCCATCCGCCTGTGACGGCGTTGCCTTCGGGGTCATCCACGCCTAAATGCACAATCAGCTCGTTCACGCCAGGCTTGAGCGTGCGCAGGTAGTCGTGCAATCGTTGGCGGTGTTTCTCCTTGCTCTCGCCGGGCGCGTACTGCGGGTTCAGGTAGTCGATGGTGGGCAGTCCCGCCGCCTGAATGCGCTGATACACCTCGCGATAGTTCAGCCCGCGCGCCGCCGCCATCACCATCATCTCTGGCGTGGGGCTGAACACCATCGGCGGGATTTTGTAGTCCATCGCCACTTTCAGAAAGACCTCGAAAAAGCGGGCGTCGGCATACAGCGTGCCCATGTGCGAATCTAAATGGGTGGGTTTCAGCCCCATCTGCAGCGCGAGTTCAATCTGCGCGCGGATTTCGGTTTCTACTTCCTGCGGTTTCGCGTGGCGCACGACATCCTCCACACTGCGCCACATGTAGCCTTGCGAATCCAGCAAGCCCTTCACTTTGTCAACGGGGGCAACGGGACGCCAGCGAATCGAGCTCCACTCGCTGGTGAGCGTCAGGTGCAGCCCGACATCCGCGTCAGGGTTCTTCTTGACCCATTCGACGGCTTCCGCCACCCATGCGCAGGGCATCATAATGCTCGCGCTGCTGATAGCGCCCGTTTCGAACGCGCGGATGGTCGCAAGATTCTTCGAGTGGCACATGCCGAAGTCATCGGCATGGATAATCAGGAGTTTCTCGTCGGTTTTCGGTTTCCAATCTTGAATTGGCGTGCCGCGTCGCATAGGGTGGTCTTCTCTAACGAGCAAGAGATTCCTGCTAAAGCGTTGGCAGTTGTGTCATCCCAACGCGCGTCGGACGGCTTCCACCACGGGGGTAATCGTCGCCTCCACCATCTCCAGCGTCTCCGCCTCGACCATCACGCGGATTGCGTTCTCCGTGCCTGATGCGCGGATGTTGAGCCGTCCCCGCGTTTCCAGCTTCCGCTCCGCCTCGCGGATTAGCGACTGAATCTCGGCATGGGTCTGCCACGCGTGCTTGTCGCGCACGGGAATCGTGATTAGCTTTTGCGGGTAAGGCGTGAAGGGATGCGCGATTTCGGAGAACGGTTTCTGGTAATGCAGGTACAGCCCCAGCGTTTCGAGCATGGTAATCAAGCCGTCGCCGGTCGTGGCGCGTTCGCTGAAGATGATGTGCCCTGACTGTTCGCCGCCGATGAGCGCGCCAGTGGCTCGCATCGCCTCTGCAACATAGCGGTCGCCGACTTTCGTGCGTTGCAATTGAATCCCTTCCGCTTCCAGCCGTCGCTGCATGCCGAGGTTGCTCATTTCGGTGGCGACGACCAGCGGCGGGTTCAGCGTGTTTTGTCTGTGGCGCGTGATTGCCCAGAGGGTCATAATCGCGTCGCCGTCGACGGGGTCGCCTTTTTCGTCTACGAACAGGGCGCGGTCGGCGTCGCCGTCGAACGCCACGCCGAGGTCGGCGTCGGTCTCCAGCACGGCGTTTTGCAGGGTTTCTAAATGGGTGGAGCCGCAGCCGAGATTGATGTTGTCGCCGTCAGGCTCGCCGCCGTAGAGGCTCACCTTCGCGCCAAGTTCATGCAGCACGACGGGCGCGTATTGGCTCGCTGCGCCGTTCGCGCAATCGACCGCGATATGGATTCCTCGCAACGGCTCACGCTCGCCTGTCAACTCGCGCATCGTGTGCAACAGGTACAGCAGATACTGCTCGCTCTCGCGCTCGTCGAACTGCCACAGCCCGATTTTGTCAGGCGGGGGGTACGGAAACGGTTCGGGGGCTTCGGCGAGGCGGGCTTCAATCTGCGCCTCGTACTCATCGGGGAACTTGTAGCCGTCGCCGCCGATGAGTTTCACGCCGTTGTCGCGCGCAGGGTTGTGCGACGCGGAGATGACGATTCCCAGATCGTAGTGTCCCTCGCGCACGAGGTAAGCGATGGCGGGGGTAGGCACAACGCCTGCGGAAACCGCATGCACGCCCATCGAGCAAAGCCCGCTGATGAGCGCGGTTTCGAGCATCGCGCCGCTGCGCCGCGTATCGCGTCCAATCAACACGCGCGGCGGATGGTGGGGCGTGGTCTCAAGGAGCTGCTGCGCAATGGCGCGTCCCAGTCGCATCGTGAAATCGGGCGTGAGCAGTTCGTTCGCCACGCCGCGCACACCGTCAGTCCCAAAATAGCGTCTCATAACCGTCTCCTCGGTACGACGGCGTCCTCGCCGTCGCGTGAGCATTCCCGCCGTCGTCAAGATCTGGTGCGACGGCGTCTCCGCCGTCGCCGCAGGGGCTATGCTTGCACATCGATACCCTGCGTCGGCGGCGTCTCAGGTCGCTTGGCGACAATCACGCGACTGGGACGCAACACGCGCTCGCCCATCCGATAGCCGCGCTCCACCTCGTCCACCACGACGCCATCTTCGTAGTCGGTGGTCTCCACGCGCTGAATCGCCTCGTGCAGGTTCGGGTCGAAGGGTTGCCCAATCGCAATGATCGGATGAATGTCATAGCGCGCCAGCACGGCTTTAATCTGGCGCTCGGTCATGCGCACGCCTTCAATCAGCGGCTCCAGCTCGCGAGTGGCTTCCGCCGCCTGCAACGCCCGCTCGAAGTTGTCTAAAATCGGCAGCAAATCTTCCATCAGCGACTCGAGCAACAGCCCGCGTTGCCGCTCGATCTCTTCGTGCTGACGGCGGCGATAGTTCTGGAAGTCCGCCAGCGTGCGCAGGTAGAGATTTTTCTGTTCCTCGTAGGCCTGCTCCAGTTCCGCCACCCGCGCCTGCAGCTGCTCCGCGTCGGTTTCAGGCGTTGTGGCAGTTGGCTCCTGTTCGATGGTCGTGTCGCGTTCCGTCATCGTCGGTTCCATAACGCGTTCTCACCTCCACTGTGTCAGGTTTTCACTACAGGAGAGGCGTCGCGCCTCGAAGTATACCTGACGAGGGGCTTTGCTCAACAGGAGGTGCGCAAAGCCGTTCTGCGCCCACTTGTTGACCACTGGATGGATGCGGGTTTAATCGTCCTGTAGCACCTGAAATCCAACTGGTAAGTGCCTCAAAGATGAAATGATCCCCGAAGTGCGGGGCGTGCTTTTGGTGCGACGGCGTTCCTGCCGACGTGCCCCAAGGGTAGCCTCAAAACGCGACGGCAGGAATGCCGTCGCACCAAAAGAGGACGTTTTCACCTTTGAGGGACTTATGGGGTTTGAATAATAAACTGACCATTCCCCCCTCCGTGAGGTTCCCCCCGCTCTGCGAGGGGAACCAAGCCCTACGCGGTTCCCCCTACGCCGTAGGGGGAACCTGACGGAGGGGGTGAGTGCCTGTCTGGTCAACTAATCCAATCCAACCCCATAAGTCTCTCAAAGTTTATACCGATTGGGGTTTCAGATGTCGCAAAACACTCCATAATCTCACCCTCACTCCCTGCTCTGATAAGGATACACCACATAGGTTCAAAGCCCTGCAAGCGTCCGCTGTTTTTGCCCTCACCCCCAGCCCCTCTCCCATCGCGTGGGAGAGGGGAGTTGAGCGCGCCCAGCGACAGGCATTCTCCCTCTCCCGCAACGCGGGCGAAGGAGTGAGGGGCGAAAATACTGCCCTACACCTGCCCAGTGAGCTCAGGCAATGTACCCTTCTCAGGAGGGGCTGGGGGTGAGGATGAAAAAAACGGGCGCGCCCCTGACAAGGTTTTTTTACGGCACTTGAAATCCCAGTCGGTATCAGTTGAGTGCGGAGACCGCGCCCTAATTTTCACAGCAGGGACAGCAATACTGCGTAGGAGCTAGGTTCCGAACCCGCCCTTACTTACGACAGCGTTTCCACTCTTGAGGTACTTAGAACAGGAATCCTGCTGGAGATCGCGAATACCAACATCGCACACGCGGGGTTAAGCGATGAAACTCCTTTACTCCTTTGAGGATGAACGCGACCTGCAGGCGGCGACCGCCAACAACACGCGCCTGAAGGTTGTGGCGCAGGGCGCAACGCATGGCAAGCGCGCCTTGCAGGTGGAGTACCCGCCGAACGTGGATTGGCCCAACCTGATGTTTCGCGCTCCTGAGCCGTGGGACTGGCGTGGCTACGCAGGGCTGGCGTTCGATTTGTACAACCCCACGCGCGAGGCGATTCGGTTCGGCGTGCGCGTGGACGACGACCCGCGCGCCGACGGTACGAACTTCTGCCGCCAGGGCGCGTACACGATTAGCCCGCGCACGCGCGCCTCGTTCGTGTTTCCGCTGGGGCGCAACCCGATGGACTACGGCATGCGCGGGCTGCCTCCGCTGGGCAAAAACCTGACCCGCATTGGCGTCACCAACGAGGGCAAGATTCGGCTGGAGCATATCGTGGCGTTCCAGATTTTCCTGTGGCGTGACGAGCAGCCCCGCACGCTGATTGTGGACAACATCCGCCTGATTGAAGCCGACGAGTCGCTGGAGCGCATCGTGGACGAGTTCGGGCAGTTCACACGCGCCGACTGGCAGGGCAAGATACGCAGTATCAGCCACCTGAAGCGCACGCTCACCTTAGAGACGCGCGAGCTGGAACGCCTGCCTGCTCCTGCCGAATTCGATGAGTACGGCGCGTGGAAATCGGGCCCCCAGCTTAGGGCGACGGGCTACTTCCGCACGGAGAAAGTGGGCGACAAATGGTGGCTCGTCGCGCCCAACGGCAGGCTGTTCTTCTCAACGGGGATGGACTGCGTGCATTACGGCGATGCGACCTTCGTCACGGGGCGCGAGCATATGTTCACATGGCTGCCGCGCGAGGGCGAGCCGCTCGCCAAGCACTACGGGCAGGCGTCGGGCGCGCTGATGGGACCCATCAAAGAGGGCAAAACCTACAACTTCTACGCCGCGAATCTGGAGCGCAAATACGGCGAGAACTATCAGCAACGCTGGCGAGAGCAGACGCTGCGCCGCTTGCGCTCGTGGGGCTTCAACACGATTGCGAACTGGTCGCTGGGGGATTGGTATCGCAACGGGCGCGTGCCCTATGTGGCGACGGCGGGCGTGTGGGGCGAGCATAAGCGCGTGCCCAGCGGTAGCGACTACTGGGGCAAAATGCACGACCCCTACGACCCGCAATTCGCCGTCAACGCCCGCGCGGGGATTGAACCCGTCGCGCAGCGCGTCAAAGATGACCCGTGGTGCCTCGGCTTCTTCGTGGACAACGAACTCAGCTGGGCGGGTCAGGGCGAGGAGGGCGGACGGTACGGGTTAGCCTATGGCGCGCTCAGCCTGAACGCCGACGAATCGCCCGCCAAACGCGCTTTTCTGGAACAGCTGCGGGGCAAGTACGGCAGTATCGAGCGGCTGAACGAGGCGTGGGGCGCAAATTACGCGAGCTGGGACGCGCTCAAGCCCCCTGTGCAACTACCCCCAACGCCCACACGCGAACGCCAGCGCGACTTCAGCGAGTTTGTGCGCGCCTTCGCCCGCAAGTATTTTCAGACGATTCGCGACATCCTGCGTGAACTCGCGCCCAACCACCTCTATCTGGGCTGCCGATTCGCGTGGTACTCGCTGGACGCTGTAATCGCCTGTGCGGAACTGTGCGATGTGATGAGTTTCAACATCTACGCGCCCAAGCTCAATCACGGGGCGTATAGTTTTCTGCTTCCGCTGGACAAGCCCGTCATCATCGGCGAGTTCCACTTCGGGGCGTTAGATAGGGGTATGTTCCACACGGGGCTGGTCGCCGCCGCCAATCAGCGCGAGCGCGCCCGCATGTACGAAGAGTATGTGAACAGCGTGATAGACCATCCGCTGTTTGTGGGCTGCCACTGGTTCC
>CAYYCA010000145.1:0-5850 GCA_964470265.1 uncultured Fimbriimonadales bacterium
CCGCGCCGCCCGCCCCCCGCCAGAAACTGAGACCGTAAATCGTCCACACCGCCAGCGGCAACGCGAGGTTTTCGGTATAGAGCCAGCCCGTAATCATCAGCAGATGCGGATGGAGCGCGCCCAGAATCAGCGCAAGGTTCGCCGTCCGTTCGTCCGTGAGCCGGCGCGTGAGCAACCACAGCCCCCCCAGCGTCAACAGCCCCAGCAGGGCGTTCACCCCACGCACGGCGTCGGGCGCATGCCCCAATAGCGCGTATACGCCCGCCATCAGAACGATATAGGCGGGCGCGGTCATCAAGCCCTTCTCCAGCCGATACTCGCCCGTGAACGCGAGCCGCTGCGCCATGCTGTCGTGAATCATCGCGTCGCCGTGCAAGGGGTTCGCCCGCAGCAGCGGGTCGACCTGCGTCGCCAGCAGCGCGTAGGCAAGCCGCAGCACAATCACGAACAGCCAGAGCCAGAGCGCGACGCGACTCATGCACCCGAAGTGTACCTACCGCACCGTCAACACCTGCCCGTCGGGGCTGAGGTTCCAGCGCACGAGCAGCGTGTTGCCCTCGCGCTCGGCGTTGAGGGGCAGCGGGTTGCCGAGCGTATCAGTGAGGCTCGCCTGCCCCCGAAGCCCGCGAAGGCTAAGCCGCGCCACGCCGTTCACGCCCTCAGGACCGCGCACGAGATACGCGAGCTGCCCGCTGGTCTCGTGGCGCAGCAGCACCTGCGCGTTCGTGTGGAGCAGACCCGCGTTGCGCAGGCGGTTGTCCACCTGCAGCAGCAGGCGCGGGGTCGCAGGGTTCAGAGACGGGTCATTCAGAATCGGCAGGCGCGGATCCAGCGCATCGAGATAAGTCCCACGCAGGATGGTCGTGCGATAGGTTCCATAGGCGGCGACCCAATCGCCCCGTCGGGCGACGATGCGCGCCCGCTCGCGATAGCGCACGCCCGCCAGCCCACACACATACTGCATCACCGTGCGCCAGTCGCGTGCGCCGCCCGCCGTGTTGCCGAACGCCCTGCCCGACACGCCCAGCAACACCACCCCGCCGCGCCCAGCTCGTACACTCACGCCGACTGGCGCGTCCTGATAGGTATAGAACATCTCGCTGTTGGGAACGCGGTAAACCGTAATCGTCTCGTCGTCGCGCAAACTGATACGGGGCAAATCCGTGCGCGTCGGGACTGCCAGATGCTCCTTGTAGGGTGGCTGCTGACTGAGTTCCAGTCGCCACTCCTGCGCGAGTTCGAGGCGCAGCACGATACTTCGCGCTGTCGGCAGGGGGAAACGGTACACGAACCATGCGTCGTAATCGGCGAAGCGTTCCCCGTTAGCGTTGAGACGGCTCTTGTGGTTCGTGTGCATAAAGAGCGGCTCGGCGGGCGAACCCGTGAGAAACGCGGCGATGGTCTTCCCGTCGGCTTCCAGTCGTACCTGCCTGAGGAGCGCGCCCCAGCCCGTGTCGGGCAGACTGTCGCTAAATTTAATGTATACGGTCTGCCCCGCATACGGGCTGAGGTTGATGTCCACCCAGCGTCGGTTGAAAATTCCCTGCGCGGGTTCCGAGCCGTGGACGCCGAGTGTGCGCCAGGCCTCAGAGGGCGCAGGCTCAGCGGGAACGGTCTCCAACTCGAGGGGGCGTCCGAGCATCTGCATGAGCCAGTGGAGGGGCGTGGGCTGTCCCGCCTGCTGCCAGGGGGTTTCGGGAACCGCGTCGTAGCCGTTCGCGCCGCCCACGACGAACAGCCAGCCCCCGTTCTGCACCCAGTCGGCGAGGGCGCGCAACTCCGCCTCGCGCAGGGGCTTGACCGTTTCGGGCGTCCAAAGCAGCACGCGCAACCCCCGTGGCAGGGGGCGTTCCATGAGCCGCTGCAGCGAATGGAGCGTGAGGGGGACGCCCGCGTTCACCAGCGCGACGCCCAGCGTCATCAAGTCCTCCATAGGCGCGATTTCGGGCGCGCCGCGTACTGCTGTCATCGAGTCGCTGAACAGCAGCCCAACGCCCTCCACGCCCGCGTCCAGCGTCGCGCCCGACTGTTGCGCAATCGCCTCGCAGGCGCGCGCCGCGCTCAGAATGACCGTCGCATAATCGGCGGGCACATTCCCGAAAATCCGCTCAGGCCAGGGCAGAATCTCATAGCCTGTCGCCTCAGGAAACATCAGCGAAGCGACCAGGGTGCTGAAGTAAAACTGCTGATGCTCCGCAAGCGGACGGCTGGGCGTATCCGAGAGCGGATCGCTCAGGAACCAGAGCCGTTTGCCCGAATCGCGCATCAACCCCGCAAGCGCGGCATACTCCAGATAGGCAGTCGCAAACGGCTCCGCGCGATAGTCGCCGTCGGACGGGATGGGTGTGCGCACCGTGTCCGACCATACCTGCCCGATGACTTCCTCAACTGGGGAGTTCTCGCCGAAAATCAGCGCATAGTGCGCGAGACAGATTCGCCACAGCGCGTAGTTCAAGGGGCTATGTACGGCGACCATCCGTTTCGCGCCCGGCTTGCGGGCGCGCGCCGCGTTGAGAATCGCGTACACCGCCTCGTTCATCAGCTGCGCCTTAAATCGGTCGGCGCGCCAGCGCGCAGCATGCGATTCGTCGGGCGGCGTCCACGCGACGCCCAACCGCGCCTCATAAAGCTGACGAAACGCCTCCTCGTAGCCCGCGTCCGCCCAGTATTCTGGCTCCTCAGGGCACACTGCGTCCGCGCCCGCGTCCAGCATCATCAGATACTGCCGAATTAGCGTTTCGATTCGCTCAGGCGTCGGCGTGAGGTAGAAACTGGAGTCGATCCCAATCGGGGCGCCGTCCTTGCGTCGCTGCACGGCGTGCGGGTTCGCTTCCACATAGGGCAAATAGTCCCGAAACCCGCCCATTAGAAACACGGGGTAGCCGCGCGCCTTCCAGTTCGCCAGACGCGCGGGGTCAAAACTGTGCAAAATCACCGCGTCGGTTGCCAAATCCAGTCGGGGCGCGTAGTCCGCGCCTGTCTGATAGCAGCTGCGCGGGACGGCGGGGATGGTCGGACGGAGTGCGTTCGCGGGCGCGCCCAGCAGACGCTCCACGCCGTCGCCGATTCCGTCGCGATCCTCGTCCCGATCGGCGGCGACGACCTCCACGCTGTACACCCGCACCTGCCCTCGACGCGCCGCTTCGATAATCACCTGCAAACTCTGCACAGACGGGTTGAGCGGGACGCGCGTCGTGAGGTTCAGCTGCTGCACGCCGCTCCCGCGAATGGCGCGCGCGAGCAGTCCGCCCGCCTGCGTGCGAACCCTTACCTGCCCGCTGCCCGAAACCGTTAGGCGAATCCCGACATCCATCCCGCCCAGCACGCGAAAAGCGTAGGTCGCGCTGCCGCCACTGCCGATGAGCCGCGCGTTGCCCTCAATGCGCGAGCGCGTGGACTGGGAAAGAACGCCAGCTTCGCTGTCGGGACGGATACGCCATTCTAAACGGGGAACCAGACCGCCTGCCTGCGCCTGCCTATGTGTCATCTCAGGAGCATATTGTACCGTAAAGGAGGAAGCCCCTGGGCTTGGAACAGGGGCTTCCAAGTGGGAACGAACCCTTCCTTCGTTCAACGCATGGCAATTTTGACAGGGGGACGAAATTTCCTGCTGATTTAAAAGCCTCATGGTACAATACCCCCTCGATGCGATACGGATGGGCGCTCGCCGCAGGGATGGCGATGATGTTAGCGACAACCTATACACAGGCGGAGTTTCGAGGATTCTGGGTCGACGGGTTCAATCAGGGGTTCCATACGCCCGAACAGGTAGACACCCTCTTGCAGCGCGTGCGCGCTGCGAAGATGAACGCCGTGATTGTGCAGATGCGCAAACGCGGCGATGCACACTACGCCTCGCCCCTGGAGCCGTTCGCAACGCAACAACAGGCGGGCTTCGACGCGCTGGCGTACCTGATCGAGAAAGCGCACAACGAGACCCCGCGCGTTGAAGTGCATGTCTGGGTGAACAGCCACCCCCTCTGGCCAGGAAGCGGTTGGCCCAGCGACCCGAAGCACATTCTGAACCGCTACCCCGAAATCCAGACCGAAGACTACGACGGCAAGCGGGTCACCGAAGTGGGCTACGGCGGCGACTGGGGACACCCGCTCTATCACGAATGGTTCACCAGAGTCGTGCTGGACATCGTGCGCCGCTACGATATCGACGGCATCCACTTTGACTACATCCGCTACACGGGCGAGCGGTGGGGCTACAACCCCGTGAGCCTCGAGCGGTTCAACCGTCGCTACGGGCGCACGGGCAAGCCTGAGCCGACCGACCCACTCTGGAAGCAGTGGCGACGCGATCAGGTGACGGCGGTGGTGCGTAAAATCTACGCGCAGGCGACCGCCCTCAAGCCCAAACTCAAAGTGAGTGCGGCGCTGATTACCTGGGGCGACGGACCGCAAAACACCGACGACTGGGTGAACCGCTCCGCTTATCGCGCCGTGTTTCAGGACTGGCAGGGCTGGCTCAAAGAGGGCATCCTCGATATGGCGATCCCGATGGTCTACTATAACGAGGCGAACCCACGCTACGCGGAGTTTTTCCGTCGCTGGGCGACCTTCCTGAAAGACCATCAGCACGGACGCATCGGGATCGTGGGCATCGGCAACTATCTCAACAGCGTCGAGAACACGCTCCAGCAGATTGAGTTCGCGCGTGCGCCGTCGCCTTCGGGCAATCGGGTGTACGGGGTGAACTTTTTCTCCTACGCCGCCACGACAGGCGTCGGCACGGAGGAGGGCGCGCGCCTGTATCAGGAGCCGTTCTACGCCGCGCTGGGCGAGTACTTCAAAGAGTGGGTTCCCACTCCGCCCATGCCGTGGAAACACGCGCCGACGGCGGGGCACTTGATGGGCACGGTGCTGAACGCCGCCGACCTGACGCCTGTAGACGGCGCGACGGTGGAAGTCTATCAAGCAGGCTCGCTCGTGCGCACGCTCACCGCCGACGGCAACGGCTTCTTCGCAGCGGTTCACCTGCCTGCAGGCGTCTACTCGCTGATTGTGCGAGCGGAGGGGATGCCCGCGCAGCAGCTCAGCAGCGTCTGGGTCACGGCAGGCATGGGCGTCAACTTGCCTATCCTGCTCGGTGATTCGGAGACGGTATCGGTGCGCCGTCTGGAAAGCCTCGCCAGTTTCCCTGACGGGACGCCCGTGCTGCTCATAGGCAAGGTGGTTGCGCAGGACTGGCTTGCGCCTGACCAGCCCCTGATTGTGCGCGACGCGCTGAGCGACGCAACGATAGAAGTTCAAGTTTCCGCGCCTGCCCTGCCCCTGCTGCGGGGCGACCGCGTGGCAGTGAAAGGGATTTTGAGAACGGGCATGGACGGTAAAAAGACAATCAAGGACGCGACCGTGCGCTGGCTGGGCGTATTGTAACCCAAGTTGCTATCTACAATCATACTAATCGGGAATTCAGATAGCGGGAGCCCAAGACGGCTAATGGGGCCTGAATAAATAGTTGACCAGATAGGCACTAGGGCAGCCGAAGAGTCAGGTGCGAGTTGAACGAACCCCCGCCGTAAGGTTCCCCCTACTGCGTAGGGGGAACCGCGCGCTGCTTGGTTCCCCTCGCGTAGCGGGGGGAACCTAAAGGAGGGGGGAATGACCAGTTTATTATTCAACCCCCCTATGTCCCTCAAAGTTTGAGGCGTCCCCGAATCGACTGGGCGCGGGAACCACGCCCTTGGCGGAGAGGCGCGGTTCCCGCGCCTTGCTTGGTACAGGGGGACGACCATGGCGGGTGGGGGACAGGTTCGAATCTACCCTCCATTCGGCGGTATTTTCAACTGGGGGCACTTAGAGACTGTTAAATCGGGGCGTGGCGCACAGAAAGTCAGAATG
>CAYYCA010000146.1:0-5805 GCA_964470265.1 uncultured Fimbriimonadales bacterium
CCCCGCTCCCACGCCGTGGGAGAGGGGCTGGGGGTGAGGGCGAAAACTGCCGACGCGCCTCCTACGAAGGTTTTGTCTCGCTTGAACCCCCGACTGGTATAAACTTTCTCCTCACCTCGGCCGCCCCCGATACCGCTCGTACAGCCGAATGTGCTTGCTGGTCATCTCGATGGGGCGTCCTGCAATCCAGACCTGAATCACCTCCGAGCGGATATCGAGCGGGTCGCCGCTCAGCAGCACGAGGTTCGCGTCTTTGCCGACCTCGATACTGCCCAGTCGGTGCGACAGCCCCAGTATCTGCGCGGGGTAGAGCGTAATTGCCTTAATCGCCTCGTCGCGGGGCAGTCCGTGCGCGACGGCGGTTGCCACATGGTAGGGCAGGTTGCGGGCGTTGCTGGCGTCGTTGCTGGCGATGCAGAACAGCACGCCTTTCTCGTGCAGCCGTCTTGGCAGCGTGAACGGCTCGTCGTAAGGCTCCGATTCCGTGCTGGGCATGTTATGGACGCCCTCCAGGATCACAGGCACTTGCTTCTCGCGTAGCAGGTCGGCGACGCGCCATGCTTCCGAGCCGCCCACAATCACGAGGCGCAGCTTCTGCTCTTCCGCCCAGCGAATCGCCGCCTGAATGCCCAGCGCGCTGTTCACTCGCACGAACAGGGGCAGCTTGCCCTCCAGAATCGGAATCATCGCCTCAAAGCGGGGGTCGCGCTCGTGCGCGGGGACGCCGTCCTTACCCCCTGCCTGATGCGCTCGCAGGTAGCGTCGGGCGTTCTCGAGGAACTCGTTAATCGGGCGCATACGGCTCTCCCAGTCGCGACGGCGCGACTCCGCGCTCTGGTTCGCAGCAGCCGACGGCGCAGGAAAGTTCATAAACAGCCCTATCGGAGTCTTGATGACCATCTCCTCCCATGTCCAGCCGTCGAGGTTCATCACACAGCCCATCCCCGATAGAATCCCGCCCGTCGGCGCAGCGACGACCGTCGTTGTGCCGTTCACGCGCGTCACGGGAATCAGCTCGGAATCGGGGTTAATGGCGATTTCCGTGCGGGAGTTGGGGTTGAACTGTCCCGTTTCGGTTGTGTCGATGGTAGCGGCGATGGAGCCGATTTCGGTCAGCCCCAGCGTGGTGCAGGCGTCGATGTAGCCGGGGTAGAGATGGTTGCCCCTGCCATCGTAGACCTTTGCACCGCGCGGAATCGCTACATTTTTGCCCACCGCGGCGATTTTGCCGTCGCGGATTAGCACGGTCGCGCCCTCGATGGGCGGCGCGCTGACGGGGTGAACCGTCACATTCCGAATCGCGTAGACGCCGCGTGTTTTCGCGGGACGCTCCTGCGCCGCTTCATAGCGCGGGGCGAGCGGGGACGCGCTCTCGTCGCCCCAACACGCTGCGAACATTAGAATCGATAAACCGTAGGCAACAAATCTGCGCATAGTTTTGTAATTCGACTCGCAGGTTAGGGTTCCTGCCGACGGCGAGGTATACTCTCGCGCATATGCTACCGACGCTGGACGCCAGCACAGAGCCGCTGGAACGGATACGGGCGCGTCTACAGCAGGGCGCGCCGCAGCCTACGCCTGAAATGGAGACGCAGGTGCGCGCGATTCTGGAGCGCGTGCGCACAGAGGGCGACCGCGCCGTGCTGGAGTACACGCGCCAGTGGGATTGTCCCGCGCTGGAGAGCCTCGAAGTCTCCGAAGCCGAGTTCGAGGCGGCGTACCAGCAGGTGGAGGGGGCGGTTGTGTCGGCGATTCAGCATGCGGTGGCGCGGGTGCGTCGATTTCACAAGTCAGCGCGTCCGCAGTCGTGGCATCTACTGGAGGCGCAGGGCGGCTGGCTGGGGCAGTTGGTTCGCCCGCTGGAGCGCGTCGGCGTCTACGCGCCCGGCGGACGCGCGAAGTACCCCAGTACCGTGATTATGAACGCCGTGCCCGCGAAGGTCGCAGGCGTGCAGGAGGTGATTCTCTGCACTCCGCCGCAGCAAGATGGGCGCGTGCCCCCGTCCGTGCTGGTCGCGGCGCGCGAGGCGGGCGTGAGCCGTGTGTTCAAGGTCGGCGGCGCGCAGGCGATCGCCGCGATGGCGTTCGGCACGGAGACCATCCCCGCCGTCGAGAAGATTGTGGGACCAGGCAACCTCTATGTCGCGCTGGCGAAACGCATGCTCTGGGGCGTGGTGGGCGTCGACCTGTGGGCGGGCCCCAGCGAAGTGGCGATTATTGCCGACGAGAGCGCGAACCCCGCCTATATCGCCGCCGATTTGCTGACCCAGCTCGAACACGGCGCGGAATCGGTCGGCTATCTGTTCACGCCGAGCCGTGAGGTCTTACACGGGACGCTGGACGCACTCGCAGCGCAGCTCAGCCAGCGCGCGCGACGCGCGATTCTGGAGCAGTCGCTGCAGGGGAGCCTCGCTGTGCTGACGCGCAACCTGTCCGAGGCGTTCGAACTCGCGAATATTGCCGCGCCTGAACACCTGACGCTGATGGTTCAAAACCCGATGCACTGGCTTAGCCATGTGCGCAACGCAGGCTGTATCCTGCTGGGGAGCGACACCCCACAGGCGGCAGGCGACTACATCGCCGGTCCCAGCCATACCCTGCCCACAGGGCGCGCCGCGCGGTTCGAATCGCCCGTCTCGGTGGAGACCTTTCTCAAGCGCAGCAGCGTGATTGCTCTCAGTCGGGACGCGCTGCGTCAGCTCGCGCCCGACATCCTCGCGCTGGCGCGTGAGGAGGGCTTCGAAGCGCACGCCGCCGCCGTGCAAATCCGCTTTTCAGAGGAGTAGGTATGCGTAATTCCAGTCCCGGTTCTCGGTTTGGCATGTATGAGCGTGAGACGAGCGAGACGCGCGTCTATGTCTCCGTCGATTTAGACGGTTCGGGCAACGCGCAAATCAACACAGGCGTCGGCTTCTTTGACCATATGCTGACCCAAATCGCCCGGCACGGCTTGATTGACCTCGTGGTGAGCGCGACGGGGGACCTGCAGGTGGACGAACACCACACGGTGGAGGATGTGGGCATCTGCTTCGGCAAGGCGGTGCAGCAGGCGTTAGGGGACATGCGCGGCGTCTACCGCTACGGCTGGGCGATTGTACCGATGGATGAATCGCTGGCGATGGTCGCGCTTGACCTCAGCGGGCGTCCTCTGCTGGAGTTTCAGGCGCAGTTCCAGCGCGAGCGCGTGGGGCAACTGCCGACCGAGCTGGTGGGGGAGTTTTTCCGCGCGTTCGTGAGCCACGCGCACGCAACGCTGCACATCCGCCTGCTCCAGAGCGCGAACGACCACCACGCCATCGAGGCGATTTTCAAGGCGTTCGCCAAAGCGCTGGAGATGGCGACCCGCTTCCACCCCCGTCAGTCAGGAACGCCCTCCACGAAGGGGTATATCGAGGGCACGGAGTCGACTGGCGGACTGTAGGGTATTATTCGAGCGAGCCGTTATGAAGACTCTTGTCGCACGGGGCATAGTTCGAAAAAATACGATTGAGCTGGTAGAGCCTGTCGCGTTGCCCGACGGCAGCACGGTCGAGCTCGAGATACACTTACTTGAAGACCAGGTGCTGGGTTCAATGGCAGCATACGACGCTGTGCTGGAAGAGATAGAGCGTGAAATCCTAGATGAACGTGCTCAGCGCGTCTGGCGATTAGAAGATGCTGAAAAAAGCTCTGATTGACACCGACATCTTGATTGAAGTCTTGCGAGGACGCCATCCGCAAATTGTTGCGAATGCGCGTCAATACCGATTGCACTTTCCTGCATATACTATTTCGGTTGTCTCGGTCGTCGAGTTTCTACGCGGTCTTGTCCGTAAAGGCGCGCGTGAAGCCATAACCGACTGGCGTAACATAACCACGAATCAATCAGTCGAGACGCTGTCTCTCGATGTTCCTGTTGCAGAACTGGCAGGCGAAATTCTGGGCAAGTTAGACCAGGCGGGTAAACCAATCGGCTTTGCAGACCCTCTGATTGCTGCTACTGCACTCCATCACGAGTTGGTTTTAGTTACAGGTAATATAAGTCATTACCAACGCATCGTCGATTTGGGCTACAGTTTAGAACTGTCAAACTGGCGTGAGGTGGGTGCGTGATCGCCCTCATCAACTATGGCATGGGTAACCTGCGCAGCGTGCAGAAAGCGCTGGAGTATTTAGGCGCGGAGGCGTATATTACCCGCGACCCTGCCGACCTGCACGCCGCCGACGCAATTGTGCTGCCCGGCGTGGGCGCGTTCGGCGCGGCGATGCAACGCCTTGACGAATCAGGCATGACCACCGCTCTGCGACGCGCCATCGAAGCGGGCAAGCCCTTTCTCGGCATCTGCCTGGGGCTGCAGCTGCTGTTCGAAAGTAGCTCGGAGTCGCCCGGCGTGCAGGGATTGAGCGTTCTGAAAGGGCGCGTTGTCGGTTTCCGCGAGACGCCGAACTTCCCGATGCGCGTCCCGCACATGGGCTGGAGCCGCCTGCGCCACGCACAGCCTGACTATCCCCTGTGGCGGGGCGTCCCCGACGGCGCGTATGTCTATTTCGTCCATTCCTACTATCCCCAACCCGCCGATGAGGGTGTCGTCACGGCGTATTGCGACTACGGCGTGCGCTTTCCCTGCGCCGTCGCCCGCGGAAGCCTCCACGCCGTGCAGTTCCATCCCGAAAAGAGCAGCGAAGTCGGTCTGCAAATCCTGCGGAACTTCTGCACCCTCATAAATCGCTGAACCCCGTATTTTGCACGGCAGGAACATTTTCCCCAAACTTGAATCTAACACAACACTATGCGACGACATGGCTTTACCCTGATCGAGTTGCTGGTTGTGATCGCGATTATCGCCATTCTGGCGGCGATCTTGTTCCCGGTATTTGCCCAGGCGCGCGAGAAGGCGCGTCAGACCCAGTGTACGAACAACATGAAGCAGAACGCGCTCGCCGTCCTGCAATATATTCAGGACTACGACGAGCGATTCCCGATGAGCATCTACCTGACGAACCAGAACAACCAGAACTGCATCTTCACGATGTATAACGCCATCTACCCGTACATCAAGAACGCGGATGTGGTGCTGTGTCCGTCGGATCGGCAGGCGTTCGATGTCGTGGGGACTTTCGGTTCGTTCGGCATTCCCGTTTGCGCGATTCCGAACTTCCGCTACACGGGCTACATCTTTAACTGGTGTGTGTTCGAGAACGGGAATGTGCCGGGTCTGATTGCGCCCAATCCGGTGGTATCGCTGGCGCAGCTGGAGTTCCCGACAGAGACCTCGATGCTGTACGACGGCACGCTGGGTCCGCCCCCGACGATTCAGTCGTATCTGCAGGCGCGTCACAATGGGCTGGCGGGCGCGAACTTCGTGGATGGGCATGCCCGCACGGTGAAGGGGCGCATCCGCGAGGGCGCGAACAGCACGGCGCAGACCTGGGACAACAAGCAGGCGCGAATCTTCGATGTCGGCGAGGTCGGTCCGTATCAGGGACAGTTCAACCTGTGGGGCGTCGCCGCGCGCCGTGCGAACGGAACCCCCTGCCGCAACTGCCCGAACCGCAACAACCCGGGCAACTGCAACTAAGCCAACACGCGGGCTGAGCTTAACCCAGGTTGCTACCGATTGTTTTATGCGGGCGAGATTCCTCGCTCCGCTCGGGATGACAAAGCGGTTCTCGCGCCAATAGCCTTGTCATTCCGAGCCGAAGGCGAGGAATCTCGGTATTTGAACTTTTTGGCAAGCATTTGAGTTCCTCAAAGGTGAAATCGTTTCCAAACTGTCGTGCAAGCCTGAGTGAACCCCCTCCTTAAGGTTCCCCCTACTGTGTAGG
>CAYYCA010000147.1:0-5790 GCA_964470265.1 uncultured Fimbriimonadales bacterium
CTCAATGGTGACGGTACTGTGGATGATTCAGACATACTGATTGTACTTACAAGTTTCGGTTCGGAAGGCTGCAATCCTCCGCGGGCGACGGAGTATGCGAACGGTTCATTTACGCTCCGCTTGCAGGTTTCCTTGAGCGGATACGCAGGTTCACGTCTGTTCCCACTAGTGTTGCGTGCACAGGCACAGAGTGGCGGACCTGTTTACGAAGTGCTCTGGGAAGTAGGGACGACAGAGACAGTTGAGATGCTTGTACCCCAACCCGAAAATTACACAGTTCATGCGTTCGTGCCCGGAGGTAATTGGCTCTGTGCTCAGACATTGGTCTCTGTTTGCGCACCCGCACCGCCACGACATATCAATGTTGCCGCGACGGGTAGAAATCAAGTGAGTGTGTGGTGGGAGCCTGTGGTAGGGGCCACAGGATACCGCGTTTTCTGGGGCTTCGCGTCAGGTCAATACACAAACAGCTCGCCCTTGCTACCTTCTAACAATGTTTCTTATAATATTCACCGGAATACCTGAGGGGAGGGAAGTTTGGGTATCAATCAAGTCGTACTACGGGACATGCGAGAGCGAGTTCTCCCAGGAGGACAGTGATATTCCCTTCGCAGGAGCCGTACCGTGGCATACGCAAAATGCAACAAGTATCATTAACGCCGTGAGGAGCCTTTTGGGTATTACAGAGGGTGGAGGTGACCTTTGGGTACAGGGACCTGACGGATATGTGTACAATGAGTGGTTCGGACGAATCCGCGTCGCAAATGTACTCAGTAGTGGCGATGCAATGTTTACAAGTGGAGAGATAGTGCCAAACTCTGTCGACCGTGAGATGGAACGTGATGCACTTTACTATCGCGTGGTGCTGAACGATAGAAACGTGCCATCGAGAGGTGGTTACATCGGTGTGCGTGGTGCGTTTTATCTGCCCAATCCAGACGCCGCTAGCATGCACCCAGATATTTGTAACCCATCATCATCACAACGAGCGGGCGAGTTGAAGCCCCACATTTATCTGGGCAACCGCACGGTGACCAGGACAGATTCAAGCGGCAAGAAGAGAGTTTTGATACCTGAAGTCGACGTTGGCATAATGTTTCATCCAGCAGGTTGGGCGTGGGATCAAAGGACAAGAAGTTGGGTGCAGAGAGAAGTGCCCGCCCGCTGGCAAGTATTTTTGCGAATCAGCGCTGTTGGCTATATCAACCCTAATCCTGCCGAAATCACCCCAGCGATGAGGTATCGAGGAAGACAACATGTGCCTTTGGATGCACAGTTGGCGGATCTCTTCTTCGGGGTTGATTCGACTGCGGGACGATACATATTTGCGCCTGGTGCCTATAACATGGGCAACATCGTGTATATGGAGTATGTAGTGCCTGTGAGACAGAGCGGCAATCAAACGATATCGCCTCGCTTAGTGGTTGGGCGGGTGGAAGCCTCGAATGCTTTTGGGTTGTATTATCGTCAAGTACTGATATCCTATGTCAGAATACCTGTGAAGTTCAGTGTGGCGGGAGGCGACATACCACTCAGACTTAAACGCGTCCACTCGATTGACAAGCGCAGTCGAGGTGTGCAAACTCAGGGTATATACGTTCGTAATATTATCTGGGGCGTTAACGCATTCATACCCCCTTGGAACGACTCTGGAACCGGTAAACTCCTAGGGCGAAGTGGCTGGGTTGAATGGCGTCAGGAACCTGGAATGGAAGCCGTTGCTGAAATTGCAAACGCCTATCAAAACTCTGTCTTTTTCAGAAATCGGCAACTATGGTTCACCGAAGTCGTTGACTTAGTATATGAGAGGTAACTCGAACCTGCGGGCTGTCCCTAAAGCTTGGGACAGCCCAGCAGCCAAGTAATCAGATATAATTAGCAAGGAGGCAAGCCAAGATGGTCCGTATTACTTTTTACGGGATCGCTGCGGCATCAGACGAGCAGCGATGGTTCTATGCTGTGCCCTTTGGTCTGGATGGAGCCCTGCTGGCTCAGCACGCGGTTGCAGTTCGTCTTTCGCTACCGCCTAAGCACTATGTGGATTCGTTCGTTTATTTCAGCTTACGCCGCCGCTACTTTGTTCTGGATGTACGCCGCGCCGAGGCGCCGCCCGAAATTGGGTGGGGCGATCCGCTCGTGCAACGGCTGATTGTAGACCTTGTTCAGCGGCGCGTGATTACACCCCCTGTGCGCTCACCACGCTTCATCGATCCCGTTGCCTGGTCGCCTTCCGAACGTTACCTGCTGTATCGCGTGGCGCGAAATGTGCCCGCCTGGCAAGTGGGCGCAGAAAGCGCGTATGTGGAGCGCGCAGAGAAGACGCTCCGCCTGTTGGACCTGCAAACCAATCGCGAATCGCCCCTGCCCAAAGAAATCGCACAGGCAGGGGGCGCTGGCTTCTTCGCGGAGCAGCCCGATACCATCTGGGCGCTGCCCCGCGAAGCGGCGAAGGAGTACAGCAGTCTTAATGCCATCTTTCCTTTAGAGCCTGCTCGCGTTCCTAAGCCGCTTGCCCTGCCTTCACCGCGCTGGATTTATCGAATAGCTTCGCGTCGTCTCGAGCGGATGGATGTAGCACAGTACCGCGCTTTACAAGAGAACTGGGACTACCTGCGCTGGCAGTTAGGCGGCGAAGGGGTAGGTTGGTTAGGGGGTAGCAGTTTATATGCGCAGGTACTGGCGCCGCTGCGCGACAAGCTCCTTGCTTCGGGTGCAATCCAGCCACCGGACGCGCGGTTGTTCGCAACAGTACTTCAAGTGGGAGAGCGTGTGTTACTGCTGGAGGTCGAGTCGACGCCTTCCCCCACTCATACGGGGGAAATGTTCCGACCGCTGTCACAGTATTACCTCGTGGAACGCGCTCGCCCTGAGGAGCCGCGACTCGTCGGCGTTGTCTCTCGCGAGGTTGAACTCGTAGAAAATGCAGGGCGCGTGTGGATCATCGTGTCAGAGCAACCGTGTGAGCGGCTCCTCGTATTGGATGGCAAGCAGGGTTATTTCGAACAGGCGAACCCCAACGACCCTTCGCTGAAAGCGCGCGGCGTGGCAGCGCAGTGGTTGTGTGCGGATCTGAAGCGTCAGATCTGCGCGTGGCTGCAGCAGCAGGGAGTTCAGGGCGCGGACTTAATATGCGGAAAATGGTGCTGACCTATTATGCCTCGGCAGCGCCGGGTCGGGGCGGCGCACGGGCTGCCCTGCGCGCGGCAGGCGAAAAACTCGCCTTAACCCCGCCCCAGCTCACGTTGCATCTCGCGCTCGATGTCCTTGCGCTTAATCGTCTCGCGCTTGTCGTACTGGCGTTTGCCGCGCACCAGCCCAATTTCCAGCTTCGCCTTGCCGTTGCGGAAATAGAGCTTGAGCGGGACGAGCGTGTAGCCCTTCTGTTCGGTTTTCCCGCGCAGGCGTTCGATCTCCCACTTATGTAGCAGCAGCTTGCGCTTGCGTCGTGGCTCGTGCTGCGAGTAGCCCGCGTTCTCGTAGGGGGCGATATGCAGGTTCTGTACCCACATCTCGCCGTTCTCCACGCGGCAATAGGCGTCGGTCAGGCTCGCCTTGCCCGCCGCGACGCTCTTCACCTCCGAACCCGTCAGCACAATCCCCGCCTCAACCGTATCTTCCACATGGTAGTCGTGATACGCCTTGCGGTTCGTGGTGATAATCTTGATTCCGCCCTCGGATTGTTTCGCCATCGGGTAAATTATACTGTCTGGAGGGGGACGAAATGAAGCGGATTCACTGGATAGTGCTGGGGGTAGGTCTGGCGCTGCTGACGGGCTGTGCGCCAGAGTACCGAGCGTATACCCTTGGATCGGTTCCGTTGCCGTCCGATACGCGCGTGGTTCGCGCCGTCTATTTCAAGATGGACGCGCCGCGCTTGCAGAATCCCGACCTGAGCGCGTTCACCATCCGCTGCGATGACCCGAAGGTCATGGTGGAACTCGTCGGCTGGAAGGAGGGCAAAGCGAAACGCCCACATCAGAAGCGGCTGTTCAGCATCTTGTTCGCGTGGGATCATTCGTCTTCGTTGATGAACACTGACCCTGAACGCCGTCGGTTTCCTGCGGGCAAGCAGCTGATCAGCGACCTGCCGAACGACGCGCGTCTTGGATTGGTGAATTTCGCCTCGCTGGGCTTTTCTTATGCAGATTACGATTCGCGCGCGCCGATGGGAAGCAGCAAGCAGCCACTCCTCAATGCGCTGGACTATCTGAGCAGAAGCGGGTTCTCGTCGCACGGCACGCCGCTCTGGAACACGCTCTGCAACGCCATCCCGCAATTCCTCGCGAACGAGCCGGACGACCGCGAGCGCTGGGTGATTTTATTCACCGACGGGCAGAACGATGTGCCCGATTTTGTTCATTCGCATACCCACCAGGAGGCGTTGCAGGTCGCGCAGGCGCATCGTGTGAAGCTGATTTTTGTGCTGCTGGGCAACCGGGAGACGATTTCGGACTACGACGAGGTGCGCCAGACGCTGGAGTATATGGCGAACGCCACCGGGGGCAGGGTCATCGCCGTCGAGCAGGCGCGGGATTTGCGCGAGGCGTTCGGCGAGGTGCTGGATATTCTGGAGTACGCGCCGTGCTACAATCTGCACCTGCGCGTGCGCAAGGCAGGCGGGTTCCGACGAGGCGAACGGCTCACGCTGCGCATTCAGGCGACAGGGGGCAACGAGCGCGCGGTCACGATTCGGATGGAGTAGCGTCCTGTTTGCGTAAGCCGCGCACGAGCTGCTCGGCGAACATGCGCCCGATTTGCTCCTTGCTCAGCGCGCCGCGCGGGTTGTACCAGTTCGGTATCCAGTTCAGCGCGCCCAGCACCACATAGGACGCCATCTTCACATCGTCGGCTTCAAACACGCCCTGCTCGATGCCCTCCTGAATGCACTGCTGATAGGTCTGCTCGTACTGGTCGCGCATGGCGATAATCTCTTTCCGCTTGCGCGGAGGCAACGCCTGATGCTCGCGCAGCACGACCACGCTATACATCGCCGTCGCGCCGCCCACGATGCGCACATACTCTTCGATCATCGCGCGCAGCTTCGCGTCGGGCGGGTCGGGGCGCGCCATAATCTCCGCCTGCGACTCCAGCAGCATCGTCATCGCCCGCTTATAGAGCTGATAGAGCAGGTCGCTCTTGTCCGAGACATAGTAATAGATGCTGGCTTTGGTCAGCCCCAGCTCCTTTGCGATTTCATCGACAGTGCTGGCATGGTAGCCCTTCTTCGAAAACACGCGCGCCGCGCCGTTGAGAATTTGCTCACGCCGCGCTTCCTGTCGTTCCGTGCGTTTTGCCATCGTCTGGTCGCCTCTCCCTGCAGAATTATAGACTATGCCACGATGTCGGTATGCAGCCCGATTTCGCGCAATACGGCTTCCACGCGCAGGCACTCCTCAATCGCGCCCGCCCAGACCACCGCGCGCCCAGTGGTGTGCGCCTCCATCGTAATTGCCAGCGCGCGCTGGTACGGATAGCCCGTCGCCTTCTGTACCTGAGCAACGACCTGGTCGAAGAAGTGATAGTCGTCGTTATAGAGAATGACCTTCCACTCGTGCGACTCGCCGCCGCCGATGTCTTCGATTACCTCGGTCTCAGAAACTTCCAGCACTGGCATCGTGGTTCACCTGGATAGAATTATACCAATCGCGCGTTCAAGTAGTGCCAATCGTCGGCGGGGACGCCGACGCTACGCGAAGCGCGTTCGTAGCGTCGGCGTCCCCGCCGACGATTGGCATTACTTGAAACCTCAGTTGGTATTATACTCGCTCCGCCACGCCAGAAGCTATCTGG
>CAYYCA010000148.1:0-5747 GCA_964470265.1 uncultured Fimbriimonadales bacterium
ACCCCCCTCGGCGACATCATTATTTCCGTCGAAACCGCCCTGCGCCAGGCAACGCTAAATGGACACGACCTGCTCACCGAACTGCTGATGCTGGCGCTGCATGGTACACTACATCTGATGGGTTACGACGACTCGACCGAAACGGAGCGTGCGATGATGAACGCCCGTGCGGCATCGACGCTGAGACGACTGGGCTATGCCGCCCGCGAGGAGTGGTATTCACGCTATGAGGACGCCTGACGCGGAACCGCCCGAACGGGCGCGAGAAGTGCAACCCCAACCGCCGTCGCGCAACGGCGAGGCGGAACCCCACGAAGCCGAAACGCCCGCCCAGCGACGCCACCCGCTGGAAGGCTTCCGCTACGCCTTAGAGGGCATCGTCGCCGTCGTGCGCACCCAGCGGCACATGCGCTTCCACTTCGTCAGCGTCGTTCTCGTGCTGCTGATGGGACTGCTGTTCCGCCTCGATAAGCGCGAGATGCTCGTGCTGCTGTTCACCATCTCGCTCGTGCTGATTGCCGAGATGTTCAACTCCGCGATTGAAGCCACCGTCGACCTGGTGACGGAGGAGTATCACCCGAAAGCGAAGTTCGCCAAAGACATCGCCGCGGGCGCAGTGCTGGTCGCCACACTGAACGCGGTGGTGGTGGCGTGGGTGCTGTTTATGGGCGATTTGCGTCTGGAGCAAATCCGCTTGCGCATGGAGCGCGCCGAGCCGACCCTGGCGGTGGCAGTGACGATTGGCATCATCCTAATCTTCGTGATTGTCTCGTTAGTAAAAGTGCTTGCCACGCAGGGCAAGGTGCGCCTGTTTCATGGGGGCGCGATGAGCGGGCATGCGGCGCTGGGCTTCTTCTTTGCGATGGCGATTATCGTCGTGTCGGGCGATTTGCTCGCCTCGGTGCTGGCGCTGCTGCTGGCGGCGTTGATTGCCCAGAGCCGCGTCGACGCCGACATCCACAGCTGGCGCGAGGTCGTGCTGGGGAGCCTGTTAGGCGTCGGGCTGGGCGCGCTCATCTTCTGGCTCACGCCCCGATGAGGAGGTAGAAACGCTCTATGACCGATAACCCGAACAGTCGCAGACGAAAACCGCTTCTCCGAATCTGGATTATCGCACTGATCGCGATTCTCGGCGCAACATGGGCGCTGTATGGACAATCGGAGCCGACTGCGCCCGCCCCTGAAGCGAGTGGTCTCTCCCCTACCGCCAGCTTGCTGGTGATTCTCGTGCTGCTGTTGCTGAGCGCGTTCTTTTCGATGGCGGAGAGCGCGCTGACCTCCATTCGCCACAGCTGGGTGCGGATGTTGACGGAGCAGAAGCATCGGCTCGCGCCGTATCTGGCGGCGTTCAAGAGCGAGCCGTCGCGGTTCCTGTCGACGGTGCAGGTGGGGCTGAACATCGTGGCGTTTCTGGCATCCGCCGTCGCCGCGACGAACCTCGCCGACCCGCTCCACGCGCTGCTGCGCCCCGTCGAGTCGGCGACGGGAATCAATCTACACGGCTTTAGCGTCGCACTGGTGGCGATTATCACAGCGTTCGCCAATGTGGTGATTGGCGAGACTGTGCCGCGCAGCATCGCGATTACCCACGCGGAGCGCGTCGCGCTGGCAGTGATTGTGCCAATCACGGTTTTTGACCGCGTCTTTGCGCTGCCTATCCTGCTGGTGAACGCCGTCACCCGCGCGATTCTCAAACTGTTCGGCATCCAGATGATGCGCCTCGCCCCCGTCGTTAGCGAGGAGGAGCTGCGCGTGCTGGTAGAAGCGGGCGAGGAACAGGGCGTCATCGAAGAGCAAGAGAAGGAGATGATTCAGTCCATCTTCGAGTTCACCGACACCATCGCTCGTGAGGTGATGACCCCACGCGTGGACATCAAAGCCGCGCCCGCCAGCGCCGCTCCGCAGGAGATTATCAAACTCGTCCGCGAAACAGGGCATACACGCATCCCCGTATACGAAGGCAGTCTGGACAACATCATCGGGATTATCCACGCGAAAGACCTGCTCCGCTATTGCGAGACGGGCGGCAAGTTCTCGCTGCACGAGGTGCTGCGCCCCGCCTTCTTCGTGCCCGAAAGCAAGCGTGTGGTGGAGCTGCTGCAGGAGATGCGCCGCCAGCGCACTCACATGGCAATCCTGCAAGACGAGTACGGCGGCACTTCGGGGTTGGTGACCCTCGAAGACCTTGTAGAGGAGATTGTGGGCGAGATTCAGGACGAGTACGATGTGGAGCCTGAACCTCAGGTAGAGACCCTGCCCGACGGCTCGCTGCTCATCGACGCGAAACTGCACTTAGACGACGCAAGCGAACTGCTGGGCATTACGCTGGAATCGGAGGAGTTCGACACGCTGGGGGGCTATGTGTTTGGACAGCTCGGACACCAGCCGACGGAAGGCGAGACCATCCGCGTAGACGGCTGGGAGCTGCGTGTGCATGCGATTGAGGGACATCGCATCCGCATTGTGCAGGCGACGCGCGTGGAAGAAGAAGCCGCCGATAGCGACAGCGCGATGGAAGGCGTGATGAAGTAAACCACTGAGGTACACTTGAGGCGGGTGAGACCGATGGCAACCGTGCGCGAGAAGCCAAAACGCAAGCGCCGCTACACTGCGCCGCTGGAGGTGGAGGTGCTGCGCGAAGACGATATTCTGACGGGCGGCGAACTGCTGCCTGAGTTCAAGGTGCGCGTGGGAGAGCTGTTTGAGTAGAACCTTATGCTATAATACACTCGGAGGCATGAAAGGATGAATCGACTTGCGTTTTACCTGGCGCTGAGCAGTTTGATTGTCGGGATGGGCTACAGCCAACAATCGTTCCTGCTCATTCCCGACTGGACGAATGACCGTGTGTGTGCGTTAAGCCCTGTGGACGGCAGCGTGATTAACGCGAACTTCATCCCGACCAATACCCAGCTGTTCGACTCGCCCAAGCACGCCCTGCCGACGCCGCGTGGGACAATCCTCGTCACGGACCAATTCAAGGACGCGGTCCATGAGTTCGACGGCTTCGGCAACTACATCCGCACGATTGCGAATCTGGAGAACAATCAGATCGACAACATTCGTGGGATAGCCATCCGCGACGGAAAACTCTATGTGACGGTTGGCTCTGGAACGCACCAGAACACGATTCAGCGTTTCAATCTGGACGGTACGGGTCAGGAGACTTTTATCGGCGCGGCGCAGCTGAACAGCCCCTTCGCCATCTATTTCCGCGAAGACGACATGCTGGTGAGCAACTCGAACGCAAACACCCTGATACGACGGTTCGATCTCAGCGGCGCGTTTCTGGGGCAGTGGGGCGGCACAACCATCCGCTTCCCACAGCAGATTACACGCCGTCGCTCGAACGGCAATCTGCTGGTTGCGGGGTTTAGCACGCCCGCAGGGATTTATGAATTTGACGACGCGGGCAATCAGGTCGCCTACTACGCCGTGAGTTCCAGTCCACGCGGCGCGTATGAGCTGGAGAACGGACTGATTCTGTTCACCGACGCAGCGGGCGTCAAGGTGTTTGACCCGAACGCGCCGAACCCTGCGAACACGGTGCAGATCATTCTCGGAGGAGGCAACTACCAGTATATCGAACTCTATGAGATCCTGCCCGGCGATGTGAACCGTGACCGCTGTGTGGACGACGCCGATTTGCTGGAGGCGCTGTTCCAGTTCGGCGGGAGCGGACGCGCCGACCTGAACGGCGATAATATTGTGGACGACGCCGACCTGTTGATTGTGCTATTCAACTTCGGCGCGGGCTGTGAGTAGTTTGAGCTGCGCGACGGGCGCGTAGGTGCGCCGATGCGCCGGGCACGCGCCGTACTGCTGGAGCCGTTCTAAGTGGAGCGGCGTCGGGTAGCCCTTGTGCTGGGCGAAGCCGTACTGCGGATAGAGTCGGTCTAACTCCGCCATGATGCGGTCGCGGGCGACTTTGGCGAGGATGGACGCGGCGGCGATGCAGAGTTCCTGCGCGTCGCCGTCCACAATCGCTTGCTGGGGCAGGTTCAGCTGAGGGATGCAGAACTTGCCGTCGATCAGCACGCGCTGCGGCGTGAGGCTCAAGCTCAGCACGGCGCGACGCATGGCTAAGAGGCTCGCTTGCAGGATGTTCAGCCGCTCGATTTCGCGCGGGCTGGCGACGCCAATCGCCCATGCAACGGCTTCGCGCTGGATTTGCACGAACAGCCGCTCGCGTTGCACTGCGCTCAGCTGCTTGCTGTCAGCGACGCCCGGGATGGAACACTTGCGCGGCAACACCACACACGCCGCCACGACGGGACCTGCGATCGGTCCCCTGCCCGCTTCGTCAACGCCTGCAATCCACACTGGCTCATAAGAGGATTTTCCTCTGCCCTTGCTTTTCCTGCCTGCGCCCGACTGACGCCGCTCCCCCGTCAGGTATACTCCTTTATGGTTATGAGGCAGCGCGGTCGACCTGACCGCGCCGAATGTAGAAACCTAAGGAGGAGCGACGAACTTGAGTAAGATAGGCGTTGGATTTATCGGAGCAGGCGGAATCGCACAGGGGCAACATATGCCCAGCTACGCGAAACTTTCAGATCGCGTCGAGCTTGTTGCTGTGGCGGATGTGAATGAGGCGGGCGCACGCGCCGCCGCCGAGCGGTTCCAGATCCCCCATGTCTACACCGACTACCGCGAAATGCTGCAACGCGACGACATCCATGTCGTGGTGGTAGCGACGCCCAACTTCCTGCATAAGGACGCGACTATCGCCGCGCTGGAAGCAGGCAAGCATGTGCATTGCGAGAAGCCGCTGGCGCGCAACGCCCACGAGGCGCGCGAGATGGTGCGCGCCGCCCGACGCGCGGGCAAGCTGCTCCATGTGTCGCTGCAGTGGCGGTTCTCGGGCGTGGCGCAGTTTCTCTATAAATATATCGTGCAGGAAGGCAACTTAGGCGAGGTGTATTACGCCCGCGCCCACGCGCTGCGACGGCGCGGCATCCCCGGTTGGGGCGTGTTCATCGATAAAGAAAAGCAGGGCGGCGGACCGCTCATCGATATCGGCGTGCATATTCTGGACACCACGCTCTGGCTGATGGGCTATCCCAAACCGGTGGCGGCGTTCGGCGCAACCTATGTCAAGTTCGGCAATCGCCCCGATGTCGTCGGGCTGATGGGACAGTGGGACTACACAAAGTTCACGGTTGAGGACTTCGCCGTGGGGCTGATTCGCCTTGAGAACGGGGCGACGATTACGCTGGAGTCCAGCTTCTGCGCCAACATCGAGCGTGACGAGTTCAACACGCTGCTGCTGGGCGACAAAGGTGGCGTGTTCGCCGACCCGATGAGCGATCGACCTGTGCGCATCGCCACCGAGCAGAACCGCACGCTCTACAACATCGAGCCGGCGAATCTACCGAATGTGAACTCGTATCAGGCGAATGTCGAGGCGTTTGTGGATGCCGTGATTCACAACAAGCCCGCGCCCATTCCCGGCGAGCATGGGTTCTACCTGAACGCGATTATGGACGCTATCTACGAGTCGTCCGAGACGGGGCGTGAAGTACGCATCGATGTGTCGATAGACTGATACAAATCGGGGTTTCCTATGCCGCGGTATTGTTGGCGGATGTGCGCATTTGATTATTCCGACCTCACCCCCCTGTCCCCCCTCTCCGTAAACGGAGAGGGGGGCGACGCTGCCCTGCCCCCGCACGGCTCCCCCTCTCCGTTTACGGAGAGGGGGCTGGGGGGTGAGGTTCAGCAAGCAGGGGAAAACGAAACCGCTG
>CAYYCA010000149.1:0-5740 GCA_964470265.1 uncultured Fimbriimonadales bacterium
CTTATTAGAGGCTCGCAGGAACTCGATTCGTTGCGCCGAAGAATCTTGGCGATGCGTCTTCTTGCGATGTTCACCCTGCTTTGGCTTGGTAATGTACTTTCAAGTCGCGCCCAGCCGCCGACGCTTTCGGGCGACGGCTGGGAAGTGCGCCCGCGCGGCGGCGACGGGATTCAGCTCCGTGTGAACGGCGTCCTGCTCAGTCGCGGTTCGTGGGCGCAGCTCGCCGCGCCCGACTGGAGTACAGGCTACTACAGTTCGCAAAGTACGCCGCCCATGCCCCAACGCGAGGGCGACGCGCTCGTCATGCGCCATACCGTCAATCCCGAACTTGGCTCGATGACAGAAACCTTACGCAAAATCGCTTCCGATACGCTGGAGTGGCGGCTGGAGGTGGAGTGGCGCAGCGAGAAGCCCGCAATCGTCGAATGGTGCATCGGGCTGTGGAACGCTCAATATCTACTCGGAGCGACGCTCTCAGGCGAGGGCGAGCTGGCGACCACGACCCTCGCCCGCGAACCGAAAACCTTCCCTGCAGAACGCCTGTTCTCGGGAACACAGTTCACGCTACAGGGGCGAGTCGCTGATTTGCGACTTTCTGGCGAAAACTTTTACATTCTGGACGGCAGAAATTCGGGGCGGTGGTGGTCGCGCGAAGTTCCCACTTTGTGGGTGGGCGTGTTGGGACGCCCTCTTCAGCGAGGTGAGCGTGTGGAGTTCACTCTGCGACTACGCATCGAACCGAAGCCGTTACCCGCGCAGGGCGCGCCGCTGGAGATTTCCCCACCAATACAGGATGTTGCCGACCGCTGGCTGCCTACGCCGCGCGAGCCAGAGCTGATTCCGCCGCCCAAAATCCTATGGCGCGACGGCGGCGAGCCGTTCCGCTTGCCTGCCGATCAAATCGCACGATTGCACATCGAAGACGAAACTTACCACCCTGTCGCCGAAGCCCTTGCACGCGAGCTGGAGCGGTACGCCATTCGCGCCGAGATTCGCGTGGGGCAGCCCGAAGCAGGCGGCGTCTTCATCGGCGGCAGCCCCGCGTTGCAACGCAAACACCCTGTGCCAGACCAACAGGGAGCATACTATCTGGAGGTCGCCCCGACAGGCGTGAAAATCGTCGGGCGTCTTCCTGAAGGCACGTTTTATGGCGTGCAGACGCTCATCCAGTGGCTGCAGCCGACCATAGGCGCGCTGCAGGCACCCCCCGTGCGCATCATCGATTACCCTCATCTGAAGTGGCGCGGCGTGCATCTGTTCGGCAGCACGCAGCCCGACTTCCTGCCCCGCTTGATTGAAAATGTAATCGCCCACACGAAGTTCAACCGCCTGGTGATCGAGTGCGGCTACGGACAGTGGGAGACCATCCGCAACGCATGGGTGGACATCTCTGCACCGAAGCCTATTCTTCGCGAGGCGGTACAAGTTTCGCGCAAAAACCTAATCGAACCGATTCCGCTCATCCAGTCGCTGGGGCACATGTATTGGATGTTTCGCAACGACGCGAACAAACATCTTGCGGAAGACCCCGACACGCCTTGGGCGATTGCGCCGCGCAACCCCGAAACACGACCGTTTCTGCAACGCCTGTATGACGAGGTGTTCGAAGTGTTCCAACCCCGCGATTTTCATGTCGGGATGGACGAGGTGACCCTGCGCGGACGGTTCCCCTATCGCCCCGAAAGTCGGGACGCGACTGTGGCGGAACTGTTTGTAGAGCATACGGAATGGGTTTATAGCGAGATGAAGCGACGCGGGGTGGAGAAAGTGCTGATGTGGGGCGATGTGTTGCTTGCGCCTGGCGAGGCGAACGACGGCGGCGCGCATGCCCAGAATAAACAGGAAGCCCAGTTCACCCGCGAACGACTGAGCAAACTGAAAGACCTCGTGATTTGCGACTGGCACTACACGCCGACTCCACCCGAAAACTACATTAGCCTGCCCACGCTGCAAGGCGCGGGCTTCAGCGAGATTATCGCCACGACATGGTACAACCCTGACAATATTGCGACTTTTGCCAAAGCGGCGCGCCAGCGACGCATCGCAGGATTGCTGCAAAGCACCTGGGCGGGCTACACGCTGAACGAGCGCACGCTGCAGGGCGTGGAGCTGCGCCAGTTCGTAGCGTATCTGATTGCAAGCGCGTATGCGTGGGATACCGACCTGCCGATGCCTGACCAGCTGACTCTCGATTTCGAGCGGTTGTTTATCGAGCGCTATTATCGTGAGCCTGTCTCGTTGCGTCCGCAGAGGGGATTCATCGTAGACCTCGCCGCCGTCGCCAACACCGACCTGACGCAACTTAGCCCCCTGTGGTCGGAGCTGCCGTCGGGCGCGGCGAATCTGAGCGGGCATCGGTTCCAACTGGGCGGTGGGCGCGGCGTGATGCTTGCCAGCTACCTTGCGGCTGAGTCGCTGCCCAAAGAGGCGCGTCTGACGCTTAATCGTAAAGCGCACGCGCTCTACCTGCTCCACACCACGGGCTGGCAGACCGAAGTGGGCAACGAGGTGGGGCGCGTTGTAATCGAGTACGCCGATGGGACGCAGGCGGAGCAAGCGGTTGTCTACGGGCGGCATGTTCGCGCGTGGAACGACCCGATGTACGCGCTGGAGGGGCTGCCTGTGTGGCGGGCGCGCGGCATGAACGGCGAACAGGCGACTGCGCGCTTGCTAAAATGGAAAAATCCACACCCTGAAAAGGTTATCCAATCAGTGCGCTTCACAGTCGCTGACCCCGTAGCGGGTTGGGTCTTACTGGGGGCGGCGGGGGAGTAATCCCCTTCACACACTGAACGCCGTCAACAGAACCCGCTCCCGCGTGGCTTGCATCACCAGCAGGCGCGTCTCCTTCTCCTCCTTGGGGTCGCCGTAGCGCACGCACATCGGCATCTCGCGCCGTAGGGTCCCGATCGAGGGCAGGTTCACGCGCTGTAAGGGATTAGGGCGACCCTGTCGGATTTCCAGTTGAGCCACGCGATCTTGAGCCACGCCGTAAATCCGCGCAGGCGACTTCTCCGTTGCCCGCAGGAGCGCGATGAACCGATAGCCGTTCGTATAGAAGGCGTTCCACTGAACCGCCGAGCGGGGAATCTGCATCACGAGGCTCTGAATCTCGCCTGCAAGTAAATCGTCCGGCGCGATGTAGAACTGGTCGTTCAACAGGGGCTTCTCCAGCACATAGTAGTAGGGGGCTTGCTCTTGATGGTCATAGCAGACGATTCGTGCGATGCCCTCCTTGTCGATTAGCCTGCCGATTGGTACCGTGCGCGTGGGCGGCTCCGAGATGAGTTCTTTCTCGGTCCACTGCCAGCCCGCGCCATCGGTGTAGATGAGGATTTTGCCTTCGTGTGCAGGCTGTAGCGCATACAGGTCGCGTTGCAGCCGATGGGGTTGCGTACGCACCTCGCGCCACTGCCCACCTTCCCAGACACGGAAGCGGATGCGCACTTCGTCCAGTGTCAGCAACTGCGTGGGCTGACGCGGTATCGCCAGTACATCGAAACTGAGCGTCTCCCTCGGCAGGTTCTCCTGCCAGACCTGCTTGAGCATGACTTACTACCCCCTGCGCTGTGCGCCGTGCTGCGTCTCCAGCGCGTCAAAGATTGCCTCCACGAGCGCGTTCACTTCCTCGTCGGTAAGAGTGCGGTTCGGATCGCGGAACACGAGCGAGAACGCGAGGCTATGATGCCCTTCAGGCACAGGCGCGCCCGTGTAGCGGTCAAACAGGCGCAACGATTCCAACAGCGCGCCGCCCGCCTCGCGGATTGTCGCCTCCAGCGCGGCATAGGGCACGGATTGCGCGACCACGAACGCAATGTCGCGCAGCACGGGCGGGAAAGCGGGCAACGGTCGGTAATGCACTGTATGCGCCGCCGCGTGCATCAGCGTCGTCAACCCAAACTCGGCTAAGTAGACGCGCTGGCGGAACTCGTACTGCTTCTGCAACTCGGGATGCAGCTCGCCTAACACGCCCAGCCGTTGGTCATGCGCGTCATGCACATACGCCGAGCGCGTGGGATGGAGCCGATGGTCGCGTCCCTCCGCAGGTACGAACTTCGCCCCAATCCCCAGCTCGCGCAGCAGATGCTCCACCACGCCCTTGAGCGCGTAGAAGTCGGCGGGCTGAGGCTTCGACGCCCAGTGCGGCGCGTGCAGCAGCCCTGTCATCAAAATCCCCAGATGCGTCCACTCATGAAATTTGCCCTGCTCATCCTGCGCGAACACACGCCCGATTTCGAACAGGTGCAGGTCGCGACGGTTGCGACGGCGGTTGTGGTCGGCGGCGCGGATCAGGCTGCTCATCAGCGAGTGGCGCAGGCAGCTGAGTTCGTCGCTCATCGGGTTCTGCAGCGGTACAGGCTGATACATCAGCTCGCCAATCCCTTCACCGCCGCTTTGGAGGGGCGAGGGCGCCTCCAAAGTGTGCCCCACAATCTCCTGTAGTCCTGCGCTGAGCAACACGGTGCGCACGCGCTCGGCGAACGCGCCTTCAGGACTCTCTTTGCCTTGTGTCGTGTAGCCCTGCGGGGGAATCGCGGGGATACGGTCATACCCGAGAATGCGCCCCAGCTCCTCAATCAAATCCTCCTCACGCAGCAGGTCGGCGCGGTAGAGTGGAATCTGCACGCGGAAGCCCCCATCGATAGGTTCGGGGCGCAGGTTCAGCCGCTCCAGCACGGCGCGCGCCTCGTCAGGGGCTATCGAGAAGCCCAGCAGCCGTTCGGCGCGTTGCAAACGCACCGTGAGCGTGCGCGGCTCGTGAGGGTGCGGGTAAACATCGATGATTCCGGGCACCGCCTTCACGCCCGTCCACTGCTCCAGCAATTCACAGACGCGATACTGCGCGACAATCACAAGGTTCGGATCCACGAACCGTTCAAATCGGTACGACGACTCGGTGCGCAGCCCCAGCTGACGGGCAGTCGAGCGAATCGACATGGGGTGGAAATGCGCAGACTCCATTAAGATATGGCGCGTGTCGTCGGTCACTTCGGTTTCTGCGCCGCCCATCACGCCTGCGACGGCGACGGGACGCTCGGCGTCGCAAATCATCAGCATATCGGGGCTGAGGGCGTGTTCCTGACCGTCGAGCGTCTGGATACGCTCATACGGCTCGGCGCGACGCACGATAATCGTATGCTCCTTGAGCGTATGCAGGTCGAAGGCATGCAGGGGCTGCCCCAGTTCGAGCATCACATAGTTCGTGGCGTCTACGATATTGTTGATGGGGCGCATGCCCGCCGCGAGCAGGCGGTTCTGCACACGCGCGGGCGACGGCGCGGGCTTGATGTCGCGAATCACGCGCGCAGCATAGCGGGGACACAAATCGGCGTCGCGGATTTCCACGCGGGCGTACTCGACGGTCTGCAACGGTTCGGCGGGCGGCGGGTTCAGAATCTGCGCGTTCAGCCTGTGAAACAGCTCGGTCGGGCGTGCGTCCTCGCCCAGCAGGGCGTAAATCTCTCGCGCCACGCCGAACACGCTCAAACAGTCGCCTCGATTGGGCGTGATATACATCGACAGCACCGCGCCCTGCGGCGTGTCCAGCACCTCCTCCACTTCCAGCCCCGCCATCGTCAATCGCTCGGCAAGGGCTTCAGGCGACAGCTCCGCCTGCACGAAATCCTTTAGCCACTCGATGGGTATGCGCATCGGGGAAGATTGTACCTGAGGAGAGGCTATAAAAAAATTGGTTGCGGGGGTGGGATTTGAACCCACGACCTTCGGGTTATGAGCCCGA
>CAYYCA010000150.1:0-5739 GCA_964470265.1 uncultured Fimbriimonadales bacterium
AAACCCCAACTGATGTAATTTCGCCCCCAATCCCATTTGGCACAAAAGTTGCTGCATGGCAAATTGGCTGTTTCGTTTTCATAGAAAGGGAATTGGCGGGCTTGGCTTGGTGATTATGAGCGTATCAAAGCGAAAGGAAGCTCTTATATGAGAGGAGGCGCACGAGCAGGGCGGGGTATCCCCGCCCTGTTTCAGTTTGGACGCTCTACCTGTGAGGGATACCCCAGCAGCGGGCGCGCCAGATTGATGGGGAAACGGCGCGCGATTGCTTCATAGTGGGCGGCGGCTTCCTCGAAGCGTTTACGCTCCACCGTGATTCGGTTCTCACTGCCCGTGATTTCGTCCATCAGGCGCACAATCAGCCAGTCGTTGCGCAGGGCAGGATCTTGAAGCAGCTGCTGCGCCAGCGCGCTTGCACTGGCGGGGTTCTGCTTCAGCGCATGGGCGAGCGTCTGCAGTTTCTCGCGTTGCTGCGCATCGACCTGCTGGGCGAGGCTTTCCAAGCGCGGGAGCAGGTTCGCTTTGCGCTCTTGCACATTCTGCAGCTGGGCGCGTCTTAGCTGCACTTCCGCCCATGCCTTGCTCAGCGTGTGCTGGCTGTAAAGCAGGTTCAGGATCAAGAGCGCGACGACAACTCCCGCGCTGATCAGAGCGAATCGTCGTTGCTGGGCGCGTCGGGCGCGTTCCTGTTCCACACGGCGCAGCGCCTCGCGCAGGTGTTGCGGGTCGACGCCGATTTCGCTCGCACTGGCTTCCAGCGTCTGCGCGTCGATTGCGCCCTCCTGCGCCTGTTGCAGGCGCACCGCCTCACGAATGACTTCCTGCGCCTGTTCGGGATCCAGTTTTTTCTCGTGCATAGCGTTCACCAGCTCCGTCCTGCGCCCCCACCGCCTGAACTCCCGCCGCCGAAGTCGCTGCTGCTGGATGACCAGCTGCTGGAGGAGTCGTCGTCGCGGCTACTGGATGACCAGCTGCCCGAATCGTCGGTTGAGGCGAACCAGCTCCGTCCTGCGCCTCCGCCGCCCGAACTGCCGCCGCCGAAACTTCCGCCGCCCGACGACCAGCCGCCGCCCCCAAACCCGCCTCCAGACGACCAACCGCCGAACCCGCCGCCGATGAACCAGTCGTCGTCGCGACGACGGGAACGGCGATGGGAGTATTCCCAGTCGTATTCCACACGCTCCAGGCGAGGCAGCCGACGCTCTTTTTCTGTATGGTAGCCACAGCGGGGATTCTCACACTGGTACGACACGATTTCCAGCCCGCTGGTCGCATAAGTCGCGGGCTGCACGACGCGCGCTGTCTCGCGCACTGTGTAGCCCTTGCATTTAGGACACTTGCGGTAGGAGTTGAGCAGCGCCACCCTCGGATAAATCTCCAGCATCCCGCAGTGGTCGCACTTCCACACGAAGTAGTTGACGCTGCCGAGTTGCTCTTCGGTGCGCTGCAGGTCAGTGAGGTACTCGTCATCGGCGGTCTCGTCGAGCAGGCGCATGGGTTTGAGGCACACGGGGCATTTGGGCGGTCGTTCGCGCAGGGCGTAGGCGAGTAGCCCGATTCCGCCGCCAATCGCCAGTAAGCCGCCGAGCGGCAGGAGGGGGAAGGGCGTCCCCTCGCTGGGTGGTAGTGTATCGCTGGGCGCGGAGCCGACAGGCGTCGGGCGTAGATAGGGCGCAGTGGACGGCGTCGGCTCATACGCGCCCGTTGACTGCGCCTGACGAATGCGTTGGGCAATCGCCTCCACGCCCGCGATAATGCCGCCGGGGATGTCGCCCCGCTTGAAGCGCGGGATAACAGCAGTGTCCAGAATCTCGCCTGCGACGGCGTCGGGGATAATCGCCTCCATGCCATAGCCTGTTTCGATTTCCACGCGCCGATCGCCCAGCGCGACGAGCATCAGCACGCCGTTGTCCGCGCCGCGCTTGCCCACACCCCACTTATTGAACAGCTCGGTGGCATACTCTTTGGGCGTTGCGCCCTGCGTGCGGCGCAGGATTACGACAGCCACTTCCGCCCCCGTCTCTCGCTCCAGCGCGTCGATGATGCGGTTCAGTCGCGCCTTCTGCTCGGCGTTCAGCGCGCCCGCCATGTCCGCCACCCAGCCCCCGTCCTTCTTACGCGGGTTGGGAATCTGGTTCAGTGGCTGGCTCCAGCCGATGAGCCAGACGCAGCTCAACGCAATCAGCCATCGCAGCGCCATCGTTCTTTTAGCCCCCTCGCTATGAATTCTACCTGACGGGGGTATCTTATTGGGGCGCAAGCTATGCCGCCGTTTCAGGTGCTTATCCTGTATCGAGACTTCGCAGGGCGCGCCCTGTGGCTGCGGGGCGAACGCTCTGCAGGCATGATTGCAGCGTACCGACATACTGAAGTGTTGCCTGCGCTTGTCGAAGTGGAGCGGGCGACTCAGAAGGGGTTGTCGGCGGTCGGGTTCGTGGCGTATGAGGCGGCGCACGGGTTCGACAGCGCGTTCCCTGAGGCGCGGGCAGGGCTGCCGCTGGTGTGGTTTGCTTTGGTGGAGCTTTCCCAAGCGAAGTTAGCCGATGTACCCTCCTCAGGGCTGGAAAGCGCGGTCTGGTCTCCCACGCTCACCCAGCCCGATTACCGCCGCGCCCTCCAGCGCATCCGCGCCTACATCGAGGCGGGCGATGTGTATCAGGTGAACTACAGTTTTCGTCTGCGTGCGCCGTTTGCGGGCGACCCGCTTGCGCTATTCTGGCGGCTCTATCAGGCGCAACCCGTGCCTTACGCGGCGTACATCGAGACGGGCGAGCATGTCATCCTTTCGTTATCGCCCGAACTGTTTTTCGCGCTGGAGGGAGAGCAGATTGTCTCGCGCCCGATGAAAGGCACTGCCCCGCGCGGTCGCACGCTGGAAGACGATAGCGAGCAGGCGCAGGCGTTGCGCTGCAGTGAGAAAAATCGCGCCGAGAACCTGATGATTGTGGACATGGTGCGCAACGATTTGGGACGCATCGCGAAAAGGGGCAGCGTGCGCGTCCCGAAACTGTTCGAGACGGAGCGCTATGCCACCCTGTGGCAGATGACTTCCACTGTAGAGGCGCAGACGCATGCGCCCCTGTCGGAGATTTTCCGGGCGCTGTTCCCCGCCGCGTCCATCACGGGCGCGCCCAAAATCCGCGCAACGCAGATTATTCACGAACTGGAGACCGCCCCGCGCGGAATCTACACGGGCGCAGTCGGCGTCGTCTTGCCCAACCGACGGGCGCAGTTCAGTGTGGCTATCCGCACGATGCACTACCACAGGGCGACCGAGCAGCTGGAGTACGGCGTGGGCAGCGGCGTGGTGTGGGATTCGGAAGCGCAGGACGAGTATCAGGAGTGCCTTGCGAAAGCGCAGGCGATTCTGCGCCCGCGCCCTGAGTTTGAACTGCTGGAGACGCTGCTCTGGCGTGCGGGACGCGGCTATTTCCTGCTGGAGAAGCACCTGCAACGGCTCCTGCGCTCCGCCGAGTATTTCGGGTTCGAAGTGGACATGGAGGCGGTGCAGGAGCTGCTAAACGCTTCGCGCCCCGACTCTGATAAGGCGCGCTGCCGCCTCCTTGTAAATCGCTGTGGCGAGGCGCGCTTGGAATGGACCCCGCTTGAGCAAAAGCCCAGAGTCTGGCGCATCGCGCTCGCATCGGAGCCTGTTGACCTCGACGATGTGTTCCTGTATCACAAGACGACTCATCGTCAGGTTTACGACAAAGCGCGCGCTGCCTGCCCTGACTGCGACGATGTGATTCTCTGGAACCCACGCGGCGAAATTACCGAATCGACAATCGCGAATGTCGTGGTGAAACTGCGCGGACGACGATACACGCCCCCGGTCGCGTGCGGACTGCTGGGCGGCGTCTATCGCCAGCATTTGCTGGAACGGGGCTGGATTGAGGAGCGCGTGATTACGCTTGAGGAACTCCAGCAGGCAGAGGCGATTTATCTGATTAATTCGGTGCGCGGCTGGGTGCGGGCAGTGTTGACGCGCCCCCGCACAACTCCTTAGCCGACGCCGTTCACAGGGTACAATCTGAAAGCGGAGCGACCGATGAAGACGCGAGTCAACTTCCTGAAGGAACTGATTGTGCGCAACTACGAGGGCAGCCCATGGCACAGCTTCAAAACCGCCGTGCGCGACCTGACCGAGGAGGAAGCCCTGTGGGTTCCGCCGACGGGCTATAAGGGCTATCGCTGGGCGGATGGCTCGATACTCAAGATTATTTTCCATCTGGGCGCGGACAAGCTGGTGCAAATCTCCACGGCGTTCGGCGAGAGCGGGGTGGACTGGCGCGCGATGGAGCTCCGCTTCCGCGCGATGGGCGGCAACCTGAACGCCGCGCTCCAGATTGCGCAGGAAGGCTACGAGACCACGCTCGACGCGCTCGCGCCGCTCACCGACGACGACCTCGAAGTGGAGCGCCCGTACTGGGGCGGCGGACGCATGACCACAGGCGATCTCTTTTTAATGCTCGCAGAACACGATGTGTATCACGCCGGACAGATTATTTATATTCGCGGACTCTACGCCGCCCAACAAGGCAAGTGAAGTCTAAGGAGGCATAAACGATGAATAAAAAAACCGTTCGCGATATCGATGTGCGCGGCAAGCGCGTGCTGGTACGGGTGGACTTTAATGTGCCGATGCAGGATGGGCAAATCACCGACGACCGACGCATTCGCGAGTCGCTCCCCACGATTCAGTATCTGCTGGAGCAGGGCGCGACGGTGATCTTAATGTCGCACTTCGGACGCCCGAAAGGACAGCGCAATCCTGAGTTCAGTTTGCGCCCCGTCGCCGAGCGGCTCAGCCAGCTGCTTGGACGCCCGGTGCAGTTCTTTGACGACTGCATCGGCACGGCGGTGGAGCAGGGCGTGCAGAGCCTGCCCCCGAACTCTGTCGCGCTGCTGGAGAATGTGCGATTCTATCCGCAGGAGGAGGCGAACGACCCCGAATTCGCCCGTGCGCTGGCGCGGCTGGGCGAGGTATATGTGAACGATGCTTTCGGCTCGGCGCATCGGGCGCACGCTTCCACAGAGGGCGTGGCGCACCACCTGCCCGCCGTCGCGGGACTGCTGATGGAAAAAGAACTGCGCTATCTGGGGCAGGCGCTGGGCGACCCGGAACGCCCGTTTGTCGCGATTCTGGGCGGCGCGAAGGTGCGTGACAAAATCGGCGTGATTCAGAACCTGCTGCCGAAAGTGGACAGGTTGCTGATTGGCGGCGGGATGGCGTTCACCTTCCTGAAGGCGCAGGGCTACGAGATTGGCAAATCGCTGCTGGACGTCGAGAGCCTGGAGTTCGCCGCGCAGATGTTGCAGCAAGCAGGCGCGAAGATTGCGCTTCCGACCGATGTGGTCGTTGCGCCTGCGCTGGCGCCGAACCTGCCTGTGCAAACCGTGCCTGTGAGCCAAATTCCGCCCGACCAGACGGGGCTGGACATCGGTCCTGAAACGGCGCGCGCGTTTGGCGAAATTGTCAGAACTGCCCGCACGGTGGTCTGGAACGGGCCGCTGGGCGCGTTCGAGACCCCGCCGTTCGAACAGGGCACGCGCGCGGTGCTGCATGCGCTGGCGGAGTCAGGCGCGGTCTCTATTTTAGGCGGGGGCGACACGGCGGCGGCGGCCGAACAGCTCGGCTTCGCGGACAAGATGACTCATATCTCCACGGGCGGCGGCGCGTCGCTGGAGTTTCTGGAGGGACGCACTCTGCCCGGCGTCGCCGCGCTGATGGATAAATAA
>CAYYCA010000151.1:0-5690 GCA_964470265.1 uncultured Fimbriimonadales bacterium
CTCGCTTCGCTCGGAATGACAGGGCTTCTGAGCGTTAGATGGTCATTCCGAGCCGAAGGCGAGGAAGCTCGGTACAGGCAGCAACTTAGGTAAAATGTGATAGGAGGGCTACGATGCACCGAACAACGATGTTGAGCATAGCCCTGGCCGTGGGGCTGTTGAGTGTGAGTGTGGCGCAAGAAGTGCGCGAGCGCGTGCGTGCAGCATTGAGTTATCCCCCGTTGGTTGCTGAGGCTCGCGCCGATTTTGTGTTTAACGCTGCCCTACTGGAGCGGGTTCTCGGCAACGAACCGCTTGAAAAGCGAATCGCACGCCTGCAAGCGCAAGTGAAACAGAAACCTGACGACGCCGATGCTTGGCTGCAACTGGCGCGCGCCTATGAAAAACGCTCCGACGAAGAAGACGAAAGCGTCGAGCAAACAGCCGATTCTCAGAAACGTGAAGCGTTTGAGCGGGCAGCGACGCTCTACCGCAAGTTGTTAGAGCAGTCGCCTGAGAACCCGACCCTCATCGCCCGTTTGGCGGACGCCCTGCGCGGCGCAGGCAAACATGACGAGGCGCAGCAACTGGTGCGTAAAGCGCTTCAGATTGACTCCAACAAAGCAGAACACTGGGAAATCGCAGGGCGTGTGGCAGAGGATATTGCGGTCGAAAAAATCCTCGAATTGGTGTTGGAAGCGGCGATGCACGATACAGAGCTGCTGCGTGGGGCGAGACCGTTCTTGCGCGAAGCGTCTACCGCCTACGAGCAGTGCCTCCAGCGAGCGCCCGACAACCCCGAGGCAATGCATGGACTGGCGCGCGTGGAATTTTGGGAAGTTGCGCTCTTCGCGATGGACGAGTCCAGCCCCACCTTAGAGGCGAAGCTGCAGAACCTGCAGCAGCGCGTTCTGGAGTTTATCAAGCGGTCGCCTCAAGGTATAGAAGCGGCTATGATGACGCTCATTTCTTTGCATGTTATCAACGCGATGATAGGCGACCGTTTTCCACCAGAAACGGCTGAACAGCTCCGCAAAAGCACAGAGCGTTTATGGCGCGCAATCGAAGCGCAGGTTGAGTCAACCTACAAAAACGCCGATGCGCCGCCGCGCATCCTAATGCGACTCGCGCGCGTCGTCCTGCAGGACACCACTGAGGGCGAAATGACCCACGAGCGGTTCCGAGAAATACTTCAAGCGCTTCACTCCCTGGAGCCTGACAATATGCAGTGGCGGCTCGGTCTAATTGGTTTAGATGCAAGCCAAGCGAAATGGGACGACGTAGAGCGTTTGGCGCGCGAGTCGCTCCAACGCCAACCCACCCCTGAAATCCATCACTGGCTCATCGTCGCGCTGGACAGGCAGGGCAAGCTGGACGAGGCGAACAGGGCAATTGACGAGTTTTATCGCGCCTTTCCTGAAGACGCTTACGCAATGCTGTTTCGGAGCCTACAGTTGATGCGTATGCGGGGCGACGAGGCGGCGTTGGCGCAGGCAGGCGAGCTGATTCGAGCAGCCACACGCGCGCTGGATGTGTCGCCCGACGACCGACGGTGGGGCTACCGCGAGTCCGTACGCGCCGCGCATATGGCGATGACAGGCAAAACCGACGAAGCGCGCGCCTTAATCCAGCAAGTGCGCCAGCGCTACCCCGATATTCAGTTCGCGGAGCGCGTGGCGCAGGCGCTGACAGACCAGTAAATCGCGTCGCTTGGCGGGCGACCGCTATCCCCGCAGCCCCTTAATCGCCTCCACACTCTGGGGGTTCTCCAGTGCGCTGAGGTCGCCCGTCGGCTCGCCTAAGTAGGCGGCGCGAATCACGCGGCGCATAATCTTGGCGTTGCGCGTTTTGGGCAGGTCGGGCACGGCGTACACGGCTTTGGGTTTGAGCGGTTTGCCCATCCGCTCCGCCACGAGGTTCAGCAGCTCCTGCGCCAGCGCGTCGCTCCACTCGTTGCCAGGCTTCAGCACCACGAACGCCACCGCCTCCTGCCCCTTGATTTCGTCGGGCACGCCAATCACGCCCGCCTCGCTGACGGCAGGATGCTCTACCAGCACGCTCTCGATTTCGGCGGGTCCCACACGCTTGCCCGCGATTTTGAGGGTGTCGTCCGCTCGCCCCAGAATGTACCAGAAGCCGTCTGCGTCAATCAGGCTCAGGTCGCCGTGATACCAGATATCCTCAAAGCGGCTCCAGTAGGTTTCGAGGTAGCGTTCGGTATCGCGCCAGAAGCCGCGCGTCATACCGGGGTTCACATTCCGCACGCACAGCAAGCCCACCTCGCCGCGCACAGGTTCGCCTTGCTCATTCAGCACTTCGGCGTCGACGCCTGGCGCGACGGTGTTGAAGCTGCAGGGTTTCAGCGGGCGCAGCACCGTGCAGCCCAGTATCCCGCCCGAAATCTCCGTGCCGCCAGAGTAGTTGATAATCGGCGCGCGGTTTTTGCCCACATGCTCCAGCGTCCACAGCCACGGTTCGGGGTTCCACGGCTCGCCTGTGGAGCCGAGCAGGCGCAGGCTGGGCATCGCGTGGCGGTCGGCGTAGTCGCTGCTCTCGCGCATCAGGGCGCGAATCAGCGTCGGCGTAATGCCCAGTACGCTAATGCTATGCCGCTCTACCATGTCCCACACGCGGTCGGGCGCGGGATAGTCGGGCGCGCCGTCGTACATAAACACCGTCGCCCCCAAAATCAGCCCGCCCATAATCAGCCACGGTCCCATCATCCAGCCGATGTCGGTCAGCCAGCTGATGGTGTCGGTAGGTTTCAGGTCAAACAGGTGGTACATATCCTGCGCCGCCTTGATGGGGAAGCCCGCATGCACATGGAACGCCGCCTTCGGCTTACCTGTCGTGCCGGATGTGTAAATCATCATGCAGGGCGTCTCGCTGTCGAAGGCGGGGGCTTCGTAGTCGCCGAAGTCCAGCAGGTCGGTGTAGCGCACCTCCAGCGCAGGGTCGAAGCGCACATCGCGGTTGGCGCGCTCTACGGTGAACACGCGCTGCACATGGGGCAGTTCGCGCAGGGCGGCGTAGGCAGTCTCTTTCGCGGGCGTGATTTTGCCCCGACGCGGGAAGCCGTCGGCGATGAATAGCCAGCGCGCTTCGGCGTCCTGCATGCGCGTTACAATCGGCTCCACGCCGAAGCCCGAAAACAGGGGCAGCGCAATCGCGCCGATACGCGAAATCGCCAACAGCGCAATCGCCGTCTCGGGAATGAACGGCAAAAACAGCCCCACGCGGTCGCCCGGCTGCACGCCCCACTTGAGCAGTCCGCGCGACAGGGCGTTCACCTCGCGCAGCAGCTCAGCGTAGGTGTAGCGGCGTACTGTGCCCTCCTCGCCCTCCCACACCAGCGCGAGCGCATCCCCCCGCCCAGCCTGCACATGCCGCTCCAGCGCATTATAAGTCCAGTTCAACTTGCCGCCCACGAACCACTTCGCAAACGGCTTGCCCGCGCTGAGGTCTACCGTCTGCGTATACGGCGTGTGCCAGTGGAAGCCGATGTCCTCAAAAAACGCGCGCCAGAACCAGTTGGGGTCGTCGATGCTTTTTTGCAGAAACGCCTCATAGGTGGGAATGTTGTACTTGCGCATCTGCGCAGTGATATTGGCTTGCTCGATCACGGCGTCGTCGGGTCGCCACGCAATCGGTAGGTTCAGCTCCTGCATGCTTCATCGCCTCCAGAGAGAGGATACCTCAGCCCTCAAACAGTTTTAGCACAGGGATCTGCCACTCTGGGTCAAGTAGGAGGGCTGACGGTCTCTTCCAGCGTGTAGCGCTGCTGGGTTGTGTAATCCTCGCCAGCGGGTTCCCAGTAGACTTCCAGTAAGCGCTCTTGCAAGTTCACAATCCAGTATTCCGGGACGCCGTGCTGGTCGTACAGGCGTCGTTTGAGGTTGCGGTCATACTCCACTGTTGGATCGGCGATTTCCACAATCAGGAGCGCGTGGGTGGGGTGTTGTTCTCCGTAATCGCCAGGTTTGCCGCGCACGACGGCGATGTCGGGGAGCGGCTCGCTCTCGCCCAAGCGCAGGGCGTTTTGCACACGCACAAAGTGCTGGTCGGGCTGCTCGCGCCGAAGGAACAGATGACTTACGATGTCGACGGTGTTGCCGTGTTCGGGAGCAATCGGGGGCATCTGGTAGATGTCTCCTTCGATAAGTTCGTAGCAGGCGTTGTCGTTGAACACGCCCAGTTTGCCCAGCAGGTGGAACTGTTCCGGCGTGAAACGATAACGCTGGGGCGAGTGCATCGCCTGCGTCTCAACATCGGGCTGAGAGACAAGCGGTTTGGGCATCGAGACGAGTATGTCTGTTTTTGTGTTCCCACAAGCGGTATAATCGGCGGCGGTATGGGGAACGCGCTGCCTGAGTCGTTTTATCTGCAGCCGACGGTGGAGGTCGCCCGCGCGTTGCTGGGACGCTGGCTGGTCGTTCGTGGGGGGGACGGCTGGGTCGGCGGGCGCATCGTGGAAGCGGAGGCGTATACGCAGGACGACCCCGCCAGCCACAGCTATCGGGGCAAAACGGAGCGCAACGCGGCGATGTTCGGACCGCCTGGCACGGCGTATGTGTACCTCATCTACGGCGTGCATGAGTGCTTCAACGCGGTCTGCCAGCCTGAAGGCGTCGGCGAGGCGGTGCTGATTCGCGCGCTGGAGCCGACAGTGGGGCTGGAGCAAATGTTTCTACGGCGCGGGCAGGTTCACTGGACGCAGCTCTGTCGGGGACCGGGCAATCTGTGCCGTGCGCTGGGGATAACGCGGGCGTTCAACGGCGAGTCGCTGATGACAGGGCGCGTGCAAATCTGGGCGGGCGAGCCGGTGCCCGATAGTCTGGTCGGCGTTTCACCGCGCATCGGCATTTCACAGGCGACGGAACGGCTCTGGCGGTTTTATTTGCTCCACAATCGCTGCGTATCGGGGCGGGCGGGCAAATGAGCTGGTTGGTTGGGCTGGGGCTGGCGGGGCTGATTGCGCTGGTCGCGTGGCGCATGCGCCTGCTCACAACGGGCGGCGCGCTGACAGCGACGCTGGTGGGCGCAAGCGTGTTCGGCGTAGGGGGCGTGGGGGCGAGCTTGCCGATGCTCGCCTTCTTTCTCAGCGGCAGCCTGTTGCCCCGCGCGTTCGGACGCCCCCACAAAACCGAGCAGCGCACGGCGTTTCAGGTGCTGGCGAACGGACTCGCGCCGACGCTCTGCTGCTGGGGCGTTGCGCTCGATCCAGAGCGGGAGACGGCGTTTTGGCTGGGCTACGCAGCGAGCCTCGCGACGGCGACCGCCGACACATGGGCGACCGAGTTCGGCGTGCGCTTCAGCGACACGGCATGGATGGTCACGACGGGCAGGCGCGCCCCCGCGGGTGAATCGGGCGCCATCAGCCTCCCTGGCACTTCGGGAGGGATGTTGGGCGCACTGAGTATTGCCGCGCTTTGCACGCCCATCACAGGCTACGGCGTCCAGACCTTGACGATTACAGGGCTGGGCGTGTGGGGCATGTTGCTGGACAGCCTGCTGGGCGCAACGCTGCAGGCGCGGTTCCGGTGCGGCGCGTGCAGCGCGATAGGCGAGAAACGAATCTGTTGCAGCGCGCCTGCCCAGTTCCAGCGCGGCGTGCGCTGGATAGACAATAACATGGTGAACCTGCTCAGCACGCTGGCGACGGCAGGGGTGATTCTGCTCGCGCAAAGACAAGCGCCGTAGATGTAATACCA
>CAYYCA010000152.1:0-5668 GCA_964470265.1 uncultured Fimbriimonadales bacterium
GGGGGGAACCTTAAGGAGGAGGGGCAAAACCGTGCGGAAAGGCGACGATTTAATCTTTGAGGGACTTAAGTCCCTCAAAGGTAAAATCGTATCCAAACCGTCGTGCAAGACTAAGTAAACCCCCTCCTTAAGGTTCCCCCTACGGCGTAGGGGGAACCGAGTGAGTTTTTCGGTTCCCCTCGCGAAGCGGGGGGAACCTTACGGAGGGGGGCGAAGCAGCGTGGAATAGGGACGATTTAATCTTTGAGGGACTTATTATACCAATCGAGAGTTCAAGTAGTACAAATCGTCGGCGGGACGCGGACGCTACGCGAAGCGCGTTCGTAGCGTCGGCGTCCCGCCGACGATTTGTACTACTTGAAACCTCAGTTGGTATTATAACCCAAGTGCTACCTACTCGTTCTGAGCGGGCGAGATTCCCCGCTCCGCTCGGAATGACAAAGCGGTTGTTGTCAAAACGAACCTGTCATTTGAGCCGAAGGCGAGGAAGCTCGGATAGGTAGCAACTTTATTATAGTATTAACATCGCGTCCCCAAAACTCAGGAACTGGTACCGCTCGCGCACGGCTTCCTGATAGGCGCGCAGCACGAACTCGCGCCCCGCGAACGCGCTCACCAGCACCAGCATCGTGGTGCGCGGCATGTGGAAGTTGGTAATAATCGCGTCTACTACTTTGAACTCGTAGCCCGGCGTGATATAAAGATGCGTCTCGGCGGAGCCTGCCTGCACCCTGCGTTTGTCGACCGCCGCGCTCTCCAGCGTGCGGATGCTGGTCGTGCCGACGGCGACAATCCGCCCCCGCGCGGCGTTGATGGCAGCAGCGGCTTCGGGAGTAATCGTGTACCACTCGCCGTGCATCTTGTGCTGCTCCACCTGCTCGGTTTTGAGCGGGCGAAAGGTATCCAGGCTCACATGCAGGGTAATGTAGACGATTTGCACCCCCTTCCCCTTCAGGCGTTCGAGCAGCGCGGGCGTAAAGTGCAGTCCCGCGGTCGGCGCAGCCGCAGAGCCGAGCTGATGGGCATACACCGTCTGATACCGTTCGGGGTTGGTGAGCTGCTTATGGATATACGGAGGCAGTGGAACCTGTCCGAGGCGCGGGAGCACCTGCTCAGGCGGTTCGCTGCTGACCAGGCGCACGAGGCGCAGCCCGCCCTCCAGTCTGCCCTCGATCACCACCTCCAGCGCACCGCCTACCAGCACGCGACTGCCGTCGGGCAGGCGCCTGCCCGGCTTCACCAGCGCGTGCCACCGCCCGTCGGCAAGCGGATGGAGCAAAAACACCTCCGCCTGACCGCCCGTCGGCTTGCGCCCGATGAGCCGCCACGCCGAGACGCGCGTGTCGTTCAACACCAGCACATCGCCCGCCTGCAGGTATTCGGGCAACTCGTAGAACCGCCGATGCTCGATCGTCTGGGTTGAGCGGTGCAGCACCATCAGGCGTGAGTGGTCGCGCGGCTCCACTGGCTCCTGCGCAATCAGTTCCTTGGGCAGTTCGTAGTCAAACAGGCTCGCGTCCATCGTCAGCGTCCTCGCGCGGTCAGCCACGCCCAGAAAGTGAGCAACAGCGTGAGAATGATGCTAATCAGAATGCTCGTGCCCAGCGGGAAGTAGAAGTGGAATCCATCTCGATGGATTGCGATATCGCCGGGCATACGCCAGCCGCGCACCCCGAGCCGCTCCAGCCCAATCAGCAACAACCCAACAAGGATCAGGAATGCACCCAGCCCCAGCAACACCTTGCCTGCGGCGCTCATCGTGGGAATTGTACCTGAAGGCGCGGGTCAGCCCAGCAGCCATGCGCTCGCGCGCACGACGGGGATGCTCGCGCTGCGCGGGGGCGGGTTGAGCGTCAGTATACACGCCCGCGCTTCGGGAAACTCCACCTGCGCTTCCTGTAGGGCGCGTACTTCGCGTTCGCGCGTCTCAGTGTCGCTCCAGTCGGCGCAGACCTGAATTAACTCGGTTTCGCCTGTCGGGTAGCGGGCGTAGAAGTCCACCTCATAGCCCGACGCTGTGCGCACATAGCCCACCTCTGCGCCGCGCCGCTCCAGTTCCAAGTAGACGACGGTCTCCAGCGCATGTCCTCGGTTCCGCTGAACGGTACGCGCGTACAACGGGATGAGGGCGGGGTCGATGGGGTAGGCCTTGCGCGGGTTCGTCATTCGCTTGCGCTCGGAGGCGGTTGCCAGCGACACGGATCGGATCAGAAAGGCGTCTTCCAGATGGCTGAGGTACTCGTACACGCGGTCTTTGCCGATACTGAACCCCTGCGCCTTGAGGTCATTATGGAACTTGTGTGCGCTGAACGGGCTGCCTGCGCTGCCAAGCAACTGGCGGATCAGCCAGCGTAGAGCCGTCGGATGGGCGACCTGATATCGCTCCACTACATCGCGCAGCAGCGCCGCGTCCACATAGCTGCGCAGTAGCTCGATGCGGGAGCGAGCGTCCACGCCCACTACTTCGGGAAAACCGCCCTCGGTTAGATACGCCTCCAGCGCGTGGTCAATAGCGCTGCGCTCTTCTTTGCTCAGGTACGCCCAGTCGCAAGTTGGCTCCATCCCTCGATGGCGCAGATATTCGCGGAAACTGAAGGGGTAGATGCGCACTTCCAGCGCGCGCCCGCGCATTTCAGTCGCAATCTCACGCGAGAGCAGCCGCGCTGAAGAGCCAGATAGGTAAATCTGTGCTTGCTCCGTGTCCATCACACGGCGAATGAACCGCTCCCAGCCTGCAACCGTCTGAATTTCATCCCAGCAGAGCAGCGCGCTCTGAGTTCGCGCGGTGGGGTAGAGACGATAATACTCTTCCAAAGCTGCGTCCAGCACGGTAGTGTCCATCGGTGCAAGGCGGTCGTCCTCACAGTTGAAGTAGAGCATCGCCTCACGGGGCGCGCCCGCCTGCGCCGCCTCCGCCATCACCTGCCACAAGTAGGTGGTCTTGCCTGCGCGTCGCATGCCGATTACGGCATAGGCTTTCTTGCCCGCCGCTGTAGGACGGAACACATCGCGTCGTGTGAAGGCAGGAAACGGCATCCGTATCGCCTCAGTAATCTTCTGAACCAGAATCTCGCGCATCTTTCCTTCCCATAAGGAAAGTTTACCCAAAATCTTTCCTTCTGAGAAGGAAAGGTACGCTCCTGTACGCAGTTTCCAACAGCAGGCAGGTACACTTCGCGTATGGCGTATGATGTCGCAATTCTGGGCGCGGGGGTTATCGGGTGCAGCGTCGCTTATCACCTCGCGACGATGGGGCGGTTGCGCGTCTGCGTGCTGGAGCGCGCGCCGCAGCCGGGCATGGGCAGCACGGGCAAGGCGACGGGCGGATTCCGCTGCCAGTATAGCACCCCGATTAATGTACGCCTGTCGCTGAGGGCGCGCGAGAAGCTGCTCCACTTTCAGGAGGAGACCGGTGTTGACCCCGAATACCGACCCTGCGGCTACCTGTTCGTCGCCAGCACGGAGGCGCAGCTGCAGACTCTGCGCGAGGCAATCGCGGCGCAACGCGATGTGGGGTTGACTGAATCGCGCGAGGTCGGCGTAGAGGAGATTCGGGAGCTGAACCCTGCGCTCTACACGGGCGATTTAATAGGGGGAACTTTCTGCCCGCTGGACGGGTTTACGCGCCCACTGAAGATTTTGCAGGGCTACTTCGAGGCGTCGCAACGGCTGGGCGTCGAGTATCGGTTCGGCGTCGGCGCAGCGCAGGTCTGGCGCGAGGGGGATCGGGCGCGCGGCGTGTTGCTCCCAAACGGCGAGCGAATCGAGGCGGGCGCGGTCGTGAACGCTGCGGGCGCATGGGCGGGCGTCGTCGCGCAGCAGGCAGGCGTCAACCTGCCCGTGCAGCCTGTGAAGCGGCAGGTCGCCGTCACTTTCCCATTCCCGGAACTGCCCGAAACGATGCCCATGAGCGTCGATGTGAACGACGGCTTCCACCTGCGCGTGCGCGACGGGCGCGTGCTGCTGCTCTATCCCCACGCTCTGCGGAACGAACACACCTTCGAGACCGATTTCGAGCGCGAGTGGCTGGACGCTTTGCTCCCGCGGGCGTATCAGCGCGTTCCCTGCCTGCGCAACGCCGGCATCGATGTTGAAAACTGCTGGGCAGGACTGTACGAAATGTCGCCAGACAAGCATGTGATTCTGGGGGAAGCGCCCGAGCTGCGCGGGTTCTATCTGGTGAACGGCTCGTCGGGGCACGGGGTGATGCATGCACCCGCGCTGGGCGAGCTGCTGGCGCGAATGATTCTGGGCTTGGAGCTGCCGTTCGATATCGCGCCCCTGCGCCCCACGCGCTTTGCGGAGGGGGCGCTCAACCGGGATACGGGCGTACTGTGAGGCTCAACTCACGCGCTCAAACAGCCCTGCCGCCCCCATGCCCAGCGCGGCGCACATGGTGACCAAGCCGTAGCGTCCGCTTGTGCGTTGCAGGGCGTAGGCGAGCGTGGCGACCTGCCGCGCGCCCGTACAGCCCAACGGATGCCCCAGCGCAATCGCCCCGCCCAGCGGGTTCACGCGCTCCATCGGCATCTCAAAGATTTTGTTCGACGCCAGCACCTGCGCCGCGAACGCCTCGTTGAACTCGATGTGGTCGATATCGCCGATGTTCACGCCCACGCGGTTCAGCAACTTCGGAATCGCATAGGCGGGCGCGACGCCGAAATCTTCGGGCGTGAGCGCAGCGGTAGTGTAGCCCACGAACCGCAGCAGCGGTTTCATCCCCAGCGCGTTCGCCTTGCGCTCGCTCATCACAATCACGGCGGCGGCGCCGTCGCTGCGCTGGGAGGCGTTGCCCGCAGTAATCAGCCCATCAGGACGAAATGCGGGCTTGAGTTTCGCCAGCGCTTCCAGATTTGTGTCGCGGCGAGGTCCTTCATCCTTCGTGAGCGTAATTTTCTCGCGCTGAGGGCGTCCGCACTCGTCCACGCTCTGAATCTCGGTCTGCACAGGGGCGATTTCGGCGTCGAACAGCCCTTCGTCCTGTGCGCGGACGGCTTTCTGGTGGCTTTGCAGGGCGAAAGCGTCCGCCTGCTCGCGCGTGACGCCGTACTTGCGCGACAGTTGCTCCACCGACAGCCCCATGTTCAGGAAGGTGTTGGGCGCGTTCTGGAACAGCGTGGGGTTCGGATGGCTATGGATGTCCAGAAACGGGGCGCGGCTCATGCTCTCCACCCCGCCTGCAAGGATGACTTCGGCGTCGCCCGCTCGGATGCGCTCGGCTGCGATGGCGACAGCCTCTAATCCTGACGCGCAGAATCGGTTCACGGTTGCGCCGGGGGTGCTGAGGGGCAGTCCCGCGCGCAGAGCGGCGACGCGAGCGATGTTCAGTCCCTGCTCGCCTTCGGGCGTCGCGCAGCCCAGAATCACATCTTCAATCTCGGCGGGGTCTAACGCAGGACAGCGGGCAAGAACCGCCTGAATCGCAAGCGCGGCGAGGTCGTCAGGGCGCGTGTGGCGCAGGCTCCCGCGCGGCGCTTTACCTATCGGAGTCCGAACGGCAGCCACAATCAACGCTTCGTTGCTCATGCATGCCTCCAGCAGGATAGGATACCCGACGAGTAAAAGTGAGACTGCTCACGGCGTTGGGCATGGTATGTCCCTCAAAGATTAAAGCGTCCCTATTCCAAGCCGCTTTGCCCCCCCTCCTTAAGGTTCCCCCCGCTTCGCG
>CAYYCA010000153.1:0-5630 GCA_964470265.1 uncultured Fimbriimonadales bacterium
TATTATTGCCCCAACAGTTGAATCCCTCATTCGCGCAGGGTAGCCCCCGATTCAGGTACAATTCGCTATCGTGGCGGAAGGAACGCATGCGTCCCACCTCGCGGAGAGTATCCTCCTGGTCATCGGCGTCAGCATCGTGATTGTGGCGCTGTTTCAGCGTCTGCGCCTGCCGTCGATTGTGGGGTTCATCCTAACAGGGGCGGTAATCGGACCCTATGGACTGGGCTGGATAAGCGAGGCGGAAGCCATCAAGTTGCTGGCGGAACTCGGCGTCGTGCTGCTGTTGTTCTCACTGGGGGTGGAGTTCTCCATCGATCGGCTCCTGCAGTTGCGCCACTATGTGCTGCGAGCGGGAATCGCGCAAGTGGGGTTGACGGCGGTCATCAGCGCAGTGGGCGCGGGGCTGCTCGGATTCAATCTGGCGCAGGCGATTGCGCTGGGGATGATTATCAGCCTCAGCAGCACCGCCGTCGGGGTCAAGATTCTTAAGCAGCGCGAGGAGCTGGACAGCACGCACGGACGGTTCGCCGTCGGAGTATTGCTTTTTCAGGACATTATGGCGCCGATTTTCATGGCGGTGCTGCCGTTCCTGACTCAGATTCAGGAGCGTGGGCTGTCGATGGTGGGGGCGAAACTCATCTTCACTGTTGTGGGGGTGGCGGGGGTCTATCTGGCGGCGCGGGTGATTGTGCCGACGCTGCTGCGCTGGATTGTCGCCTCCGATTCGCGCGAGATTCCCGTGCTGGGGTCGCTGTTTATCGCGCTACTGATGAGCTACATCACGCAGTCGCTGGGGCTGTCGCCTGCGCTGGGAGCGTTCGTGGCGGGCGTGATTATCTCCGAGACGCCCTACAGCCATCAGATTACCGCCAACATCATCCCGTTTCGCGACAGCTTCCTTGCGCTCTTTTTCATCTCGGTCGGCATGCTGGTGGATTTGCCCTATCTGCGGGATAACTGGGGTCAGGTGCTGGCGTGGACGCTCGCGCTGATGGCGTTCAAGTGTCTGCTGGTGCTGGGGATTGCGCAGGCGATTCGGCGTCCGTTGCGGGTGGGGTTGCTGGCGGGCGTCGCGCTGGCGAACATCGGCGAGTTCTCGTTCGTGCTGATGGAGCAGTCGCGCGCGGCGCAGCTGTTGCCGCCCGACTTGCTGAACGGGCTGGTGGCGGGCACTTCGCTGAGCATTTTGCTGACGCCCATCCTGCTCGCCGCGACCTATCAGATTCTGGCGCGGGCGACCCGACGCGCCCACTGGCTCGCCCGCACCCGCGCCAACCACGAAACGCACCCTGAACTCAGCGACCACATCATCATCGTCGGCTTCGGGCTGAACGGGCGCAACCTGGCGAGCATGCTGCGCGAGTTGAACGAGCCATTCGTGGTGGTGGAAATGAACGGCGCGCTCGTGCGCGAGGCGCAGAAGCAGGGCATTCCCGTTGTGTACGGCGACGCTGCGCATCCCGAAATCATGCACGCAGCGGGCATCGAACGCGCCCGCGCCGTCGTGATTGCCGTCTCCGACCCCATCAGCGCGCGCTATACCGTGCGCACCATCCGCGAGCTGAACCCCGATGTGTATGTAATCGTGCGCACGCGCTATATGTCGGAAATTGAACCCCTCTACGCTGCAGGCGCAACCGATGTAGTTCCAGAAGAATTTGAAACTTTTATCGAAATCGCTGGCAGGATAATGCGACTTTTAGGCGTAGAAAATGAGACGCGCCTGCAGTTGATGAACCAGTGTCGCGCGCGACACTATCAGATGCTGCAGGACACGAAAGAAGGCGTTTTCGCCAACTAAGGAGGAACACGATGCAAAGGTGGAAGCTGTGCCTCGCGCTTGCCGCGCTGGGCGTTCTGACCGCTCACGCGAATATGAGCACCGCGATGGCGTCGGCGGGGCTGTTGCACGGGATAATGCTCAATCCCCCGATTGCCATTCTGGAAGCAGCGCTGATTACGCGCCTATTAGGTATCCGATTTTTGCCTGCGCTTGGGATGATGCTGGGGGCGAACTACTTCTCCTTCTTTGTAGGCGTGTGGTTCAACCGCCCTCTCTCGCTTGCGGTTGGCTACCCGTTCTACCTGCTTTTCGGGGACGCGACATGGTACTGGAGCGTCGCGCTTCCCCTCGCGCTGGCGCTGGCGATTGGCGCGATGTATGTCTTCACTGTATTAATTGAAACAGCGGTGGCTCACCTAATGATATCGAGACCGCTGCCCGCGACGCTGCGCGGCGTGGCGATTGCGAACGCCGTCAGCGCGGTCGGATTAATCGGGTACTACCTCTACTGGAGCGACTTTGACTTTCTGCGCCTGCCGAAGGAGCCGAACGCTGAGTTCGTGCAAACCGCACCCGCGACCATCTACTTTACCGATCCGCAGGGACGCCTGTGTACCGTCTCTCCGCGCGGCGGCGACATCGAGGTCATCGATGAAACTCCTGCAAGGTTGCCGGAGGGACTCGCGCGGCTTGTTGTACGCAACGAGAATCTGTATCGGGGCGGGAACAATCAGTGGATACTCCTGCTCCGCCCCCACCGGATGGAGATCGAGTTTAAGCCCCCCTACCCGCCAAAGGACTTGCAGCGGTCAGAGAGCCACGAGCTTACTCTTGTGAATTATCCTGATTGGCGCACTGAGCCGTCGCCTTACACAGTTAAACTCGGGCGTACGGATGGATTAATCATCTCTGGCGTCGGGGAGGATTGGTTTCACATCCAAATGAACCTGCCCCTCGATGTCGATCCGGGTCAGTATCAGGGCGTTTTCATCGCGGCGTATCCCAGCATGCTGCCTGGCGACTATCTGGTGTATGAGTTCGGGGGGCGGGTGATGATTACGCACCTGCCGACGCGCCGCACAGCGAAACTCGCCGACGGCTACATGCCGATTGCAGTGCGAACGGTTGAGTAATACCGATTGAGAGTTCAAGTAGTGCCAATCGTCGGCGGGACGCCGACGCTACGAATGCGCTTCGCGTAGCGTCGGCGTCCCGCCGACGATTGACACTACTTGACACCCCAGTTGGTATAATTCCCTTGCTAATGGCGCCTGGGCTACGGTTGAGGTTGCGTTCGCGGATTGGTAAGGACGGTGTGTTGGAGCTGCACACTCCCACCCCGCTGCCAGAAGGCGAGGTGGGGGTAGATTTGTGGGTTCAGCCAATAGATACAGAGAACACTCTCCCAGTCGGCGCCCCAGGCAGTGCGCTGCTTGACCTTGCGGGCACGCTACCTGGACGCCTTGCTGAACAGATGCTGCAAGCGATTGAGGAAGGTTGTGAGCGGATAGGAGTAGGCGTGAAGTAGAGATTCCTCGCTTCGCTCGGAATAACAATCTTGTCCGTTGCAAAAAATTGTCATTCCGAGCGAAGCGAGGAATCTCAGCCCTTAGGTATTTCCGATAGCGAAATGTTGGTAGAGTGGATGGAGTTTGACTTCGTTCGCAACGCACTGGTGGCGATGGCGCTTCTGGCGGCGGTCTACCCGCTGCTGGGGGTGTTTGTGGTGGGGCAGCGTGTGGCGTATTTCAGCGACGCGGTGGCGCACTCGGCGTTTATTGGCGCGGCGATGGCAGGGCTACTGGGCTGGCAACTGAGCGACGCGCTGCTGCTGACTGCCCCGCTATTCGCGTTGCTGGTGGCGTGGTTTCAATCCCGCACACGCCTGCCCACCGACACGCTATTGGTCGTGGCGATAACGGGCGTGTCAGGGTTGGGCATCGCGCTGATTAGCCTGACCGAGTCGCCGCTGGCGTTGGGCGCGCTCTTGTTTGGCGATGTGCTGGCGATTGAGCGGAGCGACCTGCTTCGGCTGTTCGGGGTGGACTGTATCGCGCTGGCGATGCTGCTGGGGTTGGCGCGCCCGCTGATCCGAATCGGGTTTCATCGCGAGCTGGCGCAGGCGCAAGGCGTGCCCGTGCGCCTAGTGGAGACGCTGTTTCTGGTGGGGCTGTCGCTGGCGGTGGCGGTAGGTGTGCGCACGGTCGGCATCTTGCCCATCAGCGCGCTGTTGGTGCTGCCGGCGGCGTCGGCGCGCGCCCTGTGTCAGAGTTTTCGCGCGATGCTGGGCGTGAGCGCGCTGCTGGGGTTCATAAGCCTGGCGGTCGGGTTCCTCGTGGCATTGTGGCAGCCGATACCGCCTGGCGCGGCGGTTGCGCTGGTCGCCGCTGCGCTGTTTGTGGGGATCGCCTTGCTCAAGCCTGCGGAAGGGGTCGCCGTGTGATGCGCTGGCTGCCTGCCGTGCTGTGGGGCGCGATGCTGTTGCTGATTTTCTACTTCTCCTCGCAAGCAGGCAGTCCGGAGAACTCGGCAGGCTGGATCAAGGGGTTCCTGCGCTGGGTCGCGCCCGCGCTTGCCGAACGCCTCACCGAAGAGCAACTAATTCTGTTGAACTATATCTTCCGTAAGACGGGGCACGGGACGGGCTACTTTCTACTGACGCTGTTGGGCTACTGGGCGTTTTGGCGCAGCTTTGGGCAGGAACGCGCCCCTGCCCTGCGCTGGGCCATCGTGACCAGCCTGATTCGCGCCATCCTCGACGAGACACATCAGGCGTTTGTGCCCGGACGCACGGGGACGCCCGTCGATGTCATGATCGACGCAGTGGGGATTGCGCTCGCCGCGTGGCTGATTCGCCGCCGTTTATTCCGTCAGTCGCCGTAGCGCCTCGCGATAGCGCGCCGCCGTCTGCGCCACAATCTCGTCGGGCAGTTCAGGCGCAGGCGGCTGCTTATTCCAGCCGATTGACTCCAAATAGTCGCGTACGAACTGCTTATCGAAGCTGGGTTGGGGCTTGCCCGGCTCATAGAGCGCGGCGTCCCAGAAGCGCGAAGAGTCGGGCGTGAGCGCCTCGTCAATCAGTCGGATTTGTCCGTCGGCGTCCCTGCCGAACTCGAACTTCGTGTCGGCGAGCAGGATGCCGCGCGTGCGGGCGTAGGCGTGCGCTTCCTTGTAGAGGCGCAGCGTGTAGTCGCGGAGCGTCTGAGCCGTTTCCGCTCCTACCAGGGCGCACGCCTGCTCGAAACTGATGTTCTCGTCGTGTCCCGTGTGGGCTTTCGTGGCGGGCGTGAAAATCGGTTCGGGCAACTCAGCCGATTCCGTAAGGCGCGGAGGCAGCGCGACGCCGTGCAGGTAGACGGGCGCGTCGGCGGTCTCGCCCCCTGCGGCGCGATACTCTTTCCACAGCGAGCCTGCGATGTAGCCCCGCGCTATGCACTCAATCGGGAACGGCTGGGCGCGCCTGACCAGCATGCTGCGCCCCTCCAGTTGCTCTCGGTAGGCGTCTGGCTCGGACACGCCTGCCTGCTGCAACGCGGCGCGAATATCCGACCACTCTGCGCTGATGAGGTGATGGGGCATCCAGCGTTCAAACTTGCGGAACCAGAACACGCTCAGTTGCGTCAGCACACGCCCTTTATCGGGAATCGGCGTGGGCAGTATCACATCGAACGCCGAGAGCCTGTCAGTGGCGACCATCAGCAGGCAGTCGCCCAGATGGTAGGTGTCGCGCACCTTGCCCCGCGCGTGCAACGGCAGGGGCAGGTGGGTTTCAAACAGCGTCATCGGGTGTATTATACCAACTGAGGTTTCAGGTAGTACAAATCGTCGGCGGGACGCCGACGCTACG
>CAYYCA010000154.1:0-5616 GCA_964470265.1 uncultured Fimbriimonadales bacterium
CGCTGCGCAGCGCAGAGACGAGCTTTTCGAACACCAGTTGGGACACGGACTGTGCGTTGACCGACTTATCGCCCAGCGAGCGTGCGGCGTTCAGAATCGCGTCGACTTCAGGTTGTACCTTGATGTAGAACTCGGCTTTCACATCCACGCGCAGGTTGTCGCGGGTAATCAGCGCGTCGGGACCTTTGCGCTCGACTTCGAGCTTCATGGTCTCCAGCGACACGGGCACGAGGGTATGCAGGTACGGGAACACCAGCGCGCCGCTGTCCAGCACCACACGGCGTCCCCCGAAGCCTGTGCGCACATACGCCATGTTCGCCGACGGACGCACATAGAACTTGGAGATCATCAGGAAGATGAACCCGATGACCAGCAGCACTGCGCCCACTGCGGCGGACACTATCTGCTGGATGGGGCCCCAGCCTGGGATGAAGTTGCCCCCGAATCCCGCCAGCAGCATCAGCGCCAAGCCAATCAGAATGAACCAGCTGTGCATCGCTTAACCTCCGTTGAATGTATGTCCCCCGATATGTTGGGTTTGCTGCGCTGAGGATTGTACCTCAGGCGAATCGTCTGGGAGTTCGAGCGGGTTGCGCTCCACCCAGTAGAGGTGGGCGTGTTCATCGTAGCGGGCGACGAGGATAGGCGTATCGGCGGGAATGTTAGGTTCGCCGGGCGCGACGCGGCACACGATGCGGTGCAGGTTGCCGTAGCGGTCGCGCACATGCGCCACGCCGCCCTCGTCGGTGATTTCGTACACGGCGCGCCCCGTCGCCCCAATCAGACCGTATTTGTCGACAATCGGCGGGGCTTCCTCGCGCAGGATGCGTCGGATGGTCAGCCCTGCCGTGCGCCCAATCAGCGCCATCGAAACCAGCGCGACGATACCCGACAACGGCGCGTAGAGCGCAGGCGCGCCCACGAATCGCGACAGGATACCGTTGCTGATTAGTCCTACGACGCCCCAAATCATCATCAACAGCGGAATCCCCATCGCTAAGGGCAGTCCCATGCCGATTCCGAACAGGTTCAGGAACCTGAGCCAGAGGGGTTTGTCGACCTCGTCAGGGTGGTCATGCGTGGTGTAAGGCGTTTTGAGCAGACCGTGTTTGCTCTCTCCTGTGCTTGCTTCTGCGCTCTCGGCGTCGGACGCTTCGGCAGCGTCTGCCGATTCGGCGAGTTCGGTCGATTCGGCGTCAGCGGCGTCGGCGTCTGCATCGCTTGCGCCATCAGAATCGCTGAGGTCAATCAGCCCTGACAGCGCCAGCCCGAGCAGTAACAGTCCCCCCACGGTTAGGGGCAGGGCGAATATGAAGTTCCACCACTCCAAGAGCGTCGCCAGCGACATCCCCGTCTCCCACACAATTATACTGCATGCAGTGGGAAAAATGCGCCTGAAAAACGGCGTTCAGGTATGGTATAATCCCTGTACCCCTTTTGGAGGTTGCTATGCGGATTCTATTAACGGGCTGCGCGGGGTTCATCGGCGCGAAAACCGCCGAACTACTGCTGGAGCAGGGTCATCAGGTGATAGGAATTGACAACCTCAACGATGCTTACGATCCCAAACTCAAGCAGTGGCGATTGCGTCAGCTGCAGGATAAGCCCAACTTTCGTTTCGTTCAGGCAGACATTAGCGAATGGGAGTCCACGAAGCAGATTTTCGAGGAGCATCTGCCGTATGACGCAGTGATTAACCTTGCGGCGCGGGCGGGCGTGCGCCAGAGCGTGGAGAACCCATGGGTCTACATTGCGACGAACACCACAGGCGCGCTGAATTTGCTGGAACTGTGTCGACAATATGATGTCAAAAAATATGTGCTGGCGTCCACCTCCAGTCTGTACGGCGATAATGTGCGTCCCTTCCGCGAGGATTTGCCGACGGACCGCCCGCTGTCGCCCTACGCCTCCTCTAAAAAGGGCGCGGAGACGCTGTGCTATACCTATCATCACCTGTACGGGCTGGATATTACGGTGCTGCGCTATTTCACGGTGTACGGTCCCGCAGGGCGTCCCGATATGAGCATTTTTCGATTTATTCGCTGGATTGCGGAGGGCGAGCCGATTCAGGTGTACGGCGACGGCTTGCAGGAGCGCGATTTTACCTATGTGGACGACATCGCGCGGGGTACCGTTGCTGCGTTGAAACCACTGGGCTATGAAATTATCAATCTCGGCGGCGACCGCCCCGTGTCGCTAAAGTGGATTATTGAAACGATTGAGCGTCTGCTGGGCAGACCGGCGGTCTGGCACACAGCGCCGATGCACCCTGCGGATGTGAAGGCGACCTGGGCGGATATTACGAAGGCGCGCGAGCTGCTTGGCTGGGAGCCGCAGATTAGCGTCGAGGAAGGGTTGCGCCGTAGCGTAGAGTGGTATCTCGAAAATCGCGACTGGGCGAAGGAGGTAGTGTTGCCATGAATCAGACGCCGAAGCAAGTGTGCGTGGTCGGGCTGGGCTATGTGGGGCTGCCACTGGCGGTCGGCTTCGCGAAGCATCTGCCCACCATCGGCTACGATGTGAACGAAACGCGCGTTAAGGAACTGCAGCAGGGCTATGACCGCAACGGTGAGACGCCTGAGTCGGAGTTGCGCAATCCGAACCTGCTGTTTACCACTGACCCGACCAGCATGCGCGAGGCGGATGTGATTATCATCACCGTGCCCACGCCTGTCGATAAGGCGAAACGCCCCGATTTGCGCTATCTGATGGAAGCCAGTCGCACGGTCGGGCAACATATGAAACGCGGCGCGATTGTGGTCTACGAATCGACGGTCTACCCGGGCTGCACAGAGGAGGATTGCGCGCCAGTGCTGGAGCAGGCGTCGGGCATGCAGGCGGGCGTGGACTTCAAACTCGGTTATTCGCCTGAGCGCATCAACCCCGGCGACGCGGAGCATACGCTGGAGACTATCGTCAAAGTCGTCGCAGGACAGGATGAGGAGACGACCGAGATTCTGGCGAACCTATACGGGCTGGTGGTGAAGGCGGGCATCCACAAAGCCCCGAATATCCGCACCGCCGAAGCGGCGAAAGTGATTGAAAATACCCAGCGCGACCTGAACATCGCGCTGATGAACGAACTCGCGATGCTGTTCCATCAGCTTGGCTTGAACACGCGCGATGTGCTGGCGGCGGCGCGCACCAAGTGGAACTTCCTACCGTTTGAACCAGGGCTGGTCGGCGGGCACTGTATCCCCGTCGATCCCTACTACCTGACCCACAAAGCGCAGGAAATCGGTTTCCACCCTGAAGTGATTCTCGCGGGGCGGCGCACGAACGACACGATGGGTATCTATGTCGCCAAAGAGACGGTAAAGTTGCTCATCCATGCGGGGCGTCCCGTGCGCAACGCGCAGGTGCTGGTGTTGGGACTGGCGTTCAAGGAGAATGTGCCCGACATCCGCGACACGCGCGTTAAGGAACTGATTGAGGAGCTGCAGAGTTTCGGTTGTCAGGTGGAAGTATGCGACCCGCTGGTCATCGAGAGCGACCGTAAGCGCGTTCGATTCTCCTTCATAGATGACCCGTTTAGCACGCGCAAGGGGCATTACGACGCCGTCATTCTGGCAGTGCCGCACCGAGTGTTTCGCGAGCGACGCTATGAGGAGTATCTGAGCCTGATGAGCGCGCTGGCGCGGGGTGTGTTCGTCGATGTGAAGGGCGTTTATCTGAGCGACGCGCGGGCAGACCAATCGGGGCGAATACTTTACTGGAATCTGTGATAGGAGCAGCGCTTGAGCGGGGCGGGTTGCTTTTATACCGATTGAAGGTTCAGATGTCGGGAAATGTTCCGTAATCTCGCCCTCACCCCTCTCTGATAAGGGTACAACGGCTGAGTTGAGTGAGGAGGCAGGGGGCAGCATTTTTCGCCCTCACCCCCTGCCCCCTCTCCCGCGCCGCGGGAGAGGGGGAACGCCCCTCGCAACGCACGCGCTCAACTCCCCTCTCCCACGCGGTGGGAGAGGGGCTGGGGGTGAGGGCAAACAACAGCAGGCGCGCCCCTCACGAAGGTTTTTTACGGTACCCGAAACCCCAATCGGTATTAAGTCCCTCAAAGGTGAAATCGTTTGCAAACTGTCGCGCAGTGCTGAGTAAACCCCCTCCGTAAGGTTCCCCCTACTGCGTAGGGGGAACCGTGCCGGGTTTGGTTCCCCTCATGTGGCGTGGGTAACCAAGGAGGGGGGCAAAACAGTGTGGAAAGGCGACGACTTATCTTTGAGGGACTTATTCCTCCCCCAGCACCCGCTGCACCGTTGTCTCCAGATGGCGCAGGTGATGCTCTAGGCTCAGGCACTGGCGGATCTCGTCCTCGCTTAGGTACTGACGCACTTCGGCGTCGCTGAGCAGGGCGTCGATGAACGCCATGCGCTCGTCCCACACGCGCGCCGCGTTGCGCTGCACGAGTTTGTAGGCATGCTCGCGCGAAAGCCCCTTCTGAATCAGCGCGAGCATCACATGCTCACTGTAGGGCAATCCGCCAAGCAGATTGAGGTTGCGTTGCATGTTTTCGGGTAGCACGACCAGTCCGCGCAGGATGCTCGTGAACTTGCGCAGCATCCAGTGAACCAGTGTGCAGGCGTCGGGGATAACGATGCGCTCTACGCTGGAGTTGGTCAGGTCGCGTTCGTGCCATGTGGCGACCGATTCGAGCATTGCGAGCGCGTTCGCCCGCACAATCCGCGCCAAACCGCTAATCGTTTCGCAGTTCCACGGGTTGCGCTTGTGAGGCATCGCGGAGGAGCCGGTCTGCCCCTGGACGAACGGCTCCTGCACTTCCAGTATCTCGGTGCGTTGCAAGTTGCGAATCTCGGTAGCGAACTTCTCCAGCGAAGCCGCCAGCACGGCGAAGGCGCACAGCAGGCTCGCGTGCCGATCGCGCGCGACGATTTGCGTGGAGGCAGGGTCGGGCGTCAAGCCGAGCTGGGCGCACACATACTCCTCCACGCGCGGGTCGACGTTGGCGTGAATGCCCACTGCGCCCGACACTTTGCCGACGCTGATTTCGGGCAGCAGTCGCTCCAGTCGCTGGATGTGCCGCTCCATCTCGGCGTACCAGCCCAGCAGTTTGAAGCCGAAGGTGATGGGTTCGGCGTGGACGCCGTGCGTGCGCCCAATCATGGGGGTGTGCAGGTGCTCCAGCGCGAGCCTGCGAATCTCGGTCTGCAGCGCGTCGCACTCGGCAAGAATCAGCTCCACCGACCGTTTCAGGCGCATGGCGAGCGCGGTGTCGACCACATCGTAGGAGGTCACGCCGAAGTGGATCCAGCGCCCTGCCTCGCCGACCGTTTCGGCGAGATTGCGCACGAACGCCATCACATCGTGGCGAGTCTCCTGCTCCAGTTCGGCGATGCGCTGGATGTCGAAGCGGGCGCGCTCGCGAATGACGGCGGGCGCGTCGGCGGGGATATAGCCGTACTGCGCCAGCCCCTCGCAAATCGCAATCTCCACTTCCAGCCATGCACGGAACTTGCCCTCCTCGCTCCAGAGGGCGCGCATTTCGGGCGTCGTGTAGCGGTCAATCATCGCGGCAAGGAGTATAGCACATCGCGTCGCCCATCGGGATAATACCAGCTGGGTTTTCGAGTGCATCGTCGGTGGGACGCCGACGCTACG